>JALNYO010000012.1:0-92500 GCA_023229765.1 Syntrophales bacterium
CATCCGCCCCACACTCGAAAAAAGATATTTGCATATACAAAAACCCTGCCAACTTCCAACGGGCTCGTCCAACTACAGGATAAGATCGTGGTTCGCTTCGCTCTCACGATCTATCCTTATTCGTTGGCGCCGTGCGAATCAGCAAGCAGGCAACTATCAGGCAGGAGCTTCAGGCCTTCCCCAATCCGCCTGATATGTCGCGCCAACAAAACGTTCAAGCTTTAGCTTAGCTCCGCCGTTGCCGTCGCGCGCAGCGCGGCGGCAACGAAAAAATCAGGGACGGCTGTTTTTTGCCGTCCGCTGGATTTATTTGTTATCTGGCCTACTTCAATCCCTTCTCGTTAAAGAATTGAGCATATTTTTTGTCAGTTTTCATAATGTGATTTTTCAGCCAATCACTCAAGAAGTTCATCACTTCGATGGTTAAAGATAGCTTCCTTTTTTCAAACCCATCTTTGAAGTCTGCAACTTTTTGGACAAAGGCAACATGCTCTTTTTTGTGATTATCTGTATCTGGATATCCAAATTGGGCGAAATATTTCTCTTCTGTTTTAAAATGTATTGCAGCATAGCTGATTAAACTATTCACGATTTTTCCCAAAACATCTTTTCCTGCCCCTATCCTCATAGCATCATTCAGCTCATTGATTATAGCTATGAGTTTTTTGTGCTGTTGGTCAATCTCTGCCACATTTACACTAAGACTGTCACTCCAATCAATCAGGGCCATCTTAAACCTCCTTACGGTTGTTGGTTTGTAAAAATCTATGCCATATAACGGATGAGTTCCGGCACGTTGCCTGCCTTAACTCAGTTTAGGACTATGAAAAATCGTCGCGGCGAACAACGTCGCCTGCAACGACTGGTTCGGTGATTAGCATGCGCCCTTTTTCCCACCCTTTTTCGGACCAGCAGGTTTACTTGTTCCTTTCCCTTTTCCTCCGCCGTTGCCGTCGCGCGCAGCGCGGCGGCAACAATTAATATACGTACCCTCTAATATCCCTGCTTTAAACAAAATTTGATCCTTGAATTGACGTTCATCTACGCGCAATTTTATTGAAAAGTCAAATAATTATTTATTGAATACTTCATGTAAATGTGTTTATTATTAGCAAAAGCGTAGCATGGATCATCAGTGATTATTGGTAAATGAACAGACGGTCGCATTTTTTATATGACTGATAGGGGAAATATGAATAACGATCTTTTGCCGGATTTTCAAAAATATATTGCCCAACGCAAACTGGCGCCGGAAAACCAGATCCCTTTTTACGCCAACTGGGCAAGTAAGTTCCTGCGGTTTTCCAATCTACAGCAAGACAAACCATTGGATTTAAGAATGCAAATGTTCTTTAAGGCTTTGAAAAAAGACGAAAAACTGCAAGATTGGCAATTCGAGCAGGCCGATCATGCTGTCAAGGTTTATATTCATCATTTTCTGTCGAATAATACAGCGGTACTTTCACCAGAGGCAGAAACGGGAGCCGAAAAAAAATACCAGGACGTCAACGCAATGCAGGAAAAAATTCGTGAAATATTGCGCATCAAGCATTATGCTTACAGCACGGAAAGGACTTACATAGACTGGTTTCTGCGCTTTCATGCCTACCTG
Source organism: Syntrophales bacterium (assembly GCA_023229765.1). NCBI lineage: Bacteria > Pseudomonadati > Thermodesulfobacteriota > Syntrophia > Syntrophales > Syntrophales bacterium. The sequence goes on from JALNYO010000012.1 coordinate 1,613, forward strand.
ACCAGTGTAAAAAATAAGGATTGGCAAACCCTGGGCGCTGATGAAACGGATGTCCGGGATTATCTCAGCCACCTGGCGATCAAGCAGCGGGTGTCGTCTTCCACTCAGAATCAGGCCTTCAACGCGCTGTTGTTTTTGTTTCGAGAGGTTCTCAAGATCGATCTGCATGATCTCAATAAAACCGTTCGGGCCAAAAGGGGGCCCAAGCTTCCTACCGTACTGACAGAAAACGAAGTACGCGGTCTGCTTGAGCATTTAACCGGCAAGGAACTTCTTTTGGTTCATATCCTCTACGGCACGGGCATGCGGCTGATGGAAGTGGCCCGGCTGCGGGTGCAGGATGTTGATTTTGGATTGAATTCCATTATTGTCCGGGCAGGGAAGGGCGATAAGGATAGAATGACGATTCTTCCGGATGCGGTTAAAAATAAACTCATAGAGCATCTGGAGGCCGTCAAAAAAACCCACGAACAGGATTTAGCGAAAGGATTTGGCGAGGCCCATCTGCCCGATGCCCTCGCCCAAAAATATCCGAATGCAGGCAGGGAATGGCGCTGGCAGTATGTCTTTCCCGCCATGTCTCTATCCGTTGATCCGCGCTCCGGCAAGGTACGCCGCCATCATATCAGCCCCAGCTCCATTCAGAAAATTGTGACAGACGCGGTAAGGAAGGCCGGCATTCCCAAGCACGCCACTGTCCATACCCTGCGTCACAGTTTTGCGACTCATTTGCTGATGAACGGTGTGAATATCAGGGAAGTCCAGGAATTGCTCGGCCACAAAAATGTTGAAACAACGATGATCTATACGCACGTTCTCAGAAACATGTCGAAAGCGCCAAAGAGCCCGCTGGATACGCTGCTTATGCAGAAAGAAAAGCAGTGAGACCTTCAAAAGACCGGGTTCGAATCATAATGGAAAAATTTCCAATATTACGGATCTTTGCCTAAAAACACTTCCGGTTCCAACAATATGACAGCAAAGCTGCACTATCTCAGGATTGCAAATAGATATCCTCCTGCTTGTGACGAAAAGGCAATGGGGGCATTTTTGCGTAAATAAATCAGTCTGGTTTGATTTACCGTTGCTTCGGGTGTATAAAGACAGGCCATGAACATGTAGATCATAATAAATAAGGCCGTTTTGCATTGAAAACGCGAGCTGCGAGGGCAGGGTAATTCAGGGAACAAGGTTTTGAACCGGGGTTTATGCCCGATACGGAGGGAAAAGTGAGTGTTCATGAACTTGCCGGCAAGATTGCGCCGAGAGCGATTCTTGCCAATATTCCGCGCCTTGTCGCGTCTTACTACACCGGTGAGCCGGATGTATCCGATCCCGCCGAGCGGGTGGTCTTTGGCACCTCCGGCCATCGGGGTTCATCTTTAAAAAACAGTTTCAATGAGGGACACATAACCGCGATATGTAAGTCTATTTGCGAATACCGGAAGGAAAAAGGGATAAAAGGGCCGCTTTTCATCGGCATGGACACCCACGCCCTTTCCGAACCGGCGCTGATGACCGCGCTCGAGGTTTTCGCGGCGGGCAGGGTGACCGTCATGGTGCAGCGCAATTTCCGCTACACGCCGACCCCCGTGATTTCGCACGCCATTCTTACGTACAATCGCGGCAGGAAAAACGGGTTTGCCGACGGCGTGATCATCTCCCCCTCCCATAACCCCCCGGAAGACGGCGGAATAAAATATAACCCTCCGAGTGGCGGACCGGCGGATACAGGAGCGACGGCGATTGTTGAAAAAAGGGCTAATGACCTGCTGGCTGCGGGCGTCCGCAAAATTCGCAGAATGCCGCTGGCAAGGGCGTTGAATTCAGGCTATATCCGTGAATATGACTACGTGCAGCCATACATCAGCGATCTCGCTGATGTTGTTGATATGGACGCAATCAGAAATTCCGGCATCCGGATAGGGGTGGATCCGCTTGGTGGCGCGGGGGTTGATTTCTGGGCGCCGCTTGCCGAACTCTATGGGCTTTCTCTTCAGGTGGTAAACACGCTCGTCGATCCGACCTTTTCGTTCATGACGGTGGATAAGGACGGCAAGATCCGGATGGACTGCTCATCGCCCTACGCGATGGAGAGCCTGGTTGGGCTGAAGGATCGCTTTGATATCGCCTTCGGCAACGACACCGACGCCGACCGGCACGGGATCGTAACAAAAAGCGCAGGGTTGATGAATCCCAATCACTTTCTGGCCGCCGCCGTCTGGTTTCTCTTCGGAAACCGCCCCCGCTGGAAAAAGGATGCGGCAATCGGAAAAACGATCGTTACGACCGCGATAATAGACCGTCTTGCCGCGGCTCTCGGAAGAAGGGTTTGCGAGGTTCCCGTCGGTTTCAAATGGTTTGTGGAGGGGCTCCTGAGCGGCGACTATGGCTTTGGCGGCGAGGAAAGCGCGGGGGCCTCGTTTCTCAGAAAAGACGGCGCCGTCTGGACGACCGACAAGGACGGGATCATCATGGGTCTTTTGGCAGCGGAAATGACGGCAAAAACCGGAAAAGATCCGGCAGAGCTCTACCGTGATCTGGAAAATCGGTTCGGCGCCGCTTTTTCAACGAGGATTGATGCCCCGGCAACGGCGGCGCAGAAAAAGGCGCTGAAAAATCTTTCCCCGGAGGCAGTATCGGCAAAGGAGCTTGCCGGCGAGCCGATTCTGGCCCGTCTTACCCGGGCGCCGGGAAACGAGGCCGAGATCGGGGGGCTGAAGGTTGTCGCCGCCAACGGCTGGTTCGCCGCCAGGCCGTCGGGGACCGAGGATATCTACAAGATCTACGCCGAGAGTTTTGTCAGCGATAAGCATCTCGACAGGCTCGTGAAAGAGGCTGCGGCTATCGTGGATGGCGCCTTTAAACAGGCATAGCGCCGGCAAAGAGAAAAATGACTGCAAATATTAATGTGTTTGAAGGCGATAGCGGAGTAATATTCGTTGTTTGTTACGCCCGTTACGGGCAGGGTGGTTAATGGCAAAATACCGGTCTTTCTATACTCTAATCTTGGTCATGGTCCTGCTCCTGTTTTCGGCGCCTCTTTTTGCCGGCGAACCTCTGACGGTTGCCATCGAGGGGATCGAGGGGGATGTTCTCAAAAACGTGACAGCCGCCCTTGCCCTTCCGGAAGGCTTTGTCGAAGAGGGGGTGGTTGAGCCACTTTTGCTCAAACGTTTTGGAGAGCAGGCGGAGCGCAAGGTCCAAACGGCACTGGAACCCTTCGGATATTACCATGCCGCGATAACTGTCCGGAGCGAAGAGACGGCCCCGGGGGAGTTTTTACTCAGGGTAAGCGTGACTCCGGGAGAGCCGGTGCGTCTGACGGAGGTGTCGGTCGTCCTGCATGGTCCGGGGGCGACCGAAGTTTCGCTGCAGGAGTTGGCCGCCTTGTTCCCTCTGGCGAAAGGGGATGTGCTGCTTCAGCATTACTACGAAGACGCCAAAGAGAAGCTGTTCTCGAAAGCTCAGGAGCTGGGATATCTGGATGCGGCCTTTTCCGTCCATGAGATTCTTGTTGCCCAGGATGCCTTGAGCGCACAGATAAAGTTAGAACTGGAAACGGGGAGCCTTTATTATTTCGGTAGTGCAAGAATAGAAGGCGCCCCGGGCTATCCGGAGGCGTTTTTGCGTCGTTATCTGGCGTTCAGGCCGGGCGATCTGTTTTCCTACGAACGGATAGGCGAGACGCAGCTCAATTTCATCAACTCCGAGCGTTTCCGGGAGGTAAATATCCTGCCGCAGAAAGGGGAGGCAGCGGGGTCAAGGGTTCCGGTGCTTGTTTCGCTAAAGCCGGGGGCAAGCAGGACTCTTCGCCAGGGCATAGGTTACGGCACGGACACGGGGGGGAGATTCAGTTTGCGTTACCGTGATCTGAACATCCTTAATCTCGGTCATGAATTGCAGGCAAATTTGTATGTTTCCGAGTTTCTGCAGGGCCTGTCAACGGGGTACATCATTCCGGACAAGGTCGATATCAATAGTTACAACGCAGTGCAGTTGAACCTGCAGCGGGAGGACGTTTCCACGTACAGGAGCGAATTTGCCGCCCTTGAGTTTGATAAGACCCACAGTCTGACAAAAAAAATGCTCGTGACCGGGTATCTTAAATTTCAGCAGGAGAACTATAAAATAGGGCTTCAGGATTCGAATGCCCGCCTCGTTATGCCCGGAGTGCGTTTTTCGGGGAATTTTTACGACAGCGTCTCGCATCCGGAGAAGGGTTTTCATTATGCACTGGAGGTGCGCGGTACGGAACAATGGCTGGGTTCAAGCATGGGCTTGCTGCAGATCATCTCCGAAGGGGGTTTTATTTTACCATTGCCGTGGCGGTTGTTTTTCCATACGCGGGGGAAGGCGGGGATTTCGCTTTTGCGCGATCCTTTGAGCGATTTGCCCCCGTCGCTGCGTTTTTTCGCCGGTGGGGATCAGAGCGTGCGCGGTTACGCCTACCAGTCGCTTGGTCCCACGGATGCAAGCGGCCAGGTTGTCGGCGGCAAAAATCTGCTTTACGGCAGCCTGGAGGCTGAAAGGCGGATAGGGGACAACTGGGGCGCTTCCGTTTTTTACGATACAGGGAACGCCTTTGATTCATTCAGTAATTTACAAATGGCCCAGGGAGCCGGGGTCGGCGTGCACTACTACACGCTGGTCGGGGCGCTGAATCTTTCTGTAGCCCGTCAGCTTAACGTGGATGATCCCGGGATGCGCATCCATTTCACCGTTGGTATCGGATTTTGAAGCGATTAGCCATTTATGGAGCGATAATTCTTGTCTTCGCGGCGCTGATAACCGCCGGATGGCGGGGTGCGTCGTGGCTTCTTTACACGGAGGAGGGCGCCCGCTGGGCGCTGGCTTCCATCTCCCGCCACACTTCGTTGCAGATATCAGCCCGGAAAATAGAGGGGAGGCTCATTGATCATCTGCGTCTCGAAGATCTGCATCTGACCATCGAGCCGTTTGCAGTCGATCTCCAGAGCATGGAGTACCATCTTCAGCCCCGGAGGCTTTTGTCGGGGATGGCGGCGCTGGAAAGCCTGACGCTGACCGGGGTGCGAGTGCAGGATAACAGTGTCGAAAAGCAGGCGCCGGATCTGTCATGGCCGAAGGTTTCCGGGATTATGTCGGTATTGGATGTTTCCGTTAAGAAGCTGCAAATTGACGATATTTCATATTCTGCTCCCTCCCGAGGTCTGCTGCTGAAGGACATGTCGGTTGAGAGTTCGGTGTTGTGGCGCCACCGCAACCTGACAATCAGCGATCTCATCCTTAAAACCCCGTACGGGAGCGGCAGGGGAGAGGCAATAGCGGGATTTTACCAGCCATCCCTGCGTTTTGACCTTGATTTTGCGTCGCCGCGGCAATTCGCCGCGATGAATGTCTTTTCCGCTCATGGCCTTTTTAAGCCGGGGAGCCGTCCGGAGCAGCTTGCGGGGAATATTTCCCTTTCGGGTTCTTCAGGGGGCGTCAGGCGCCTGGAGCTGGCCGGAGATGTCGGGATGACCTTGAAATCGTTTAATTTGAGGAATTTTCGGCTTAGCTGGTTCGACGGGAAAGGCGCGATCACCGGCGGGGGAAGCGTTCTGTTGACTGCCGATGCGCCCGTATTTTCGCTCAAATTGTTACTGGCCGATGTTGATCTGGCCACCGCGCTAAAAATTCCCACGAACATTAAAGGGTCGATTACGCTGGACGGAACCCCTGCGCGTTACCACGGCGCTTTTACCCTCGAAAACAATAAACAGGGATGGCAAAAAGCTGTGGCAACAGGGGAGTACCGGGGAAGTGAGCGGGCGCTTGAGGTAAATGCAGTATCCGCCGCCCTTTTGGCCGGCAATGTTCAGGGAAAGGCGGCAATGGACTGGCAGCAGGGGTTTCACCTGAAAGGGTCCCTGCGCGGCAAAGACCTCGATCCGGCTGGTTTCAATGCGGACTGGGAGGGACTGATAAACTTTGATCTTGCCGGCGATGTAGCGTGGGAAAATGACGGCAAGCCAAGGGGCTCGCTGAAGGGCAGGCTTCGGGAAAGCCGCCTGCAGAATCAGCTTTTGCAGGGAGAGGTCAAGGCGCGCTTCGGAGCTGGCGATATCAATGTAGAAAAACTGACTCTGAAGGGGAGCGGTTTTACCGTCAGGGGTTCGGGTTCAATTGCTGACAAACTGAATTTCGCAGCCAAGATAGACGATTTGGGGCAGCTTGTCCCCGGGGCGGCGGGAAAGCTTGACCTCAATGGCCACGTTCGTTACTCTGACAGCCAACTGTCCGGCGCGGCAACGGGCAGAGGCCGGAAGATCAGCTTTGGTGAAGTCAAAATCGAAAAAGCGGAGCTGGATGGCTATCTGGGGAGTAAAAAGGAAGCCCCGCTTTTTCTGAACGCCAGTATGAAAAATATTGTCTATAAAGATTTGCATATTGATTCCGGCACGTTGAAGGTGGATGGCGCCGTCTCTCGTCATGAAATAGCCGCGTCGCTCAAAATGAAAAAAACAGTGCTGCTGGCTTCTTTAACGGGGGGGCTGCATGACCGGCTGTGGCAGGGAAGAGTTGAGAGCATTGCAGGCCGGGATGAGGTCGGAGCGTGGAAACTCATCCAGCCTGCTTCCGTGGCCGTGAGCTCTCGAAAAATCACAATTTCCCCGGTAATTTTAACGGGTGACGAACAAGAACGGATCGAAATTAAAGGCGAATTCACCAAAGAGCCGAGTGGGGGCTTTTTCGGCGCCGTTTGGACAGGGTTGAACGTTAAACATTTTGGTTTTCTGCTGCCAAAGGAGCTTAAAAAGGAATTTAAGTATGGCGGATTAATCACCGGAAAAATGAACGGAAAAATCCTTGCCGATGGGCATCTCGAGACAGCCGGACAGGCATCCGTCGCCGCAGGAACGATAAAGTGGCAGCAAAAAGCGGAGACCCTTGACCTTCATTTTCCGCTGGCGGAGTTTGCGTGGAGCAGCCGAGGGATCCAGGGCCGACCGACTTCGGTTCATCTGACCGGCCTTGCTGAAGCAACAGGAAGCGTCACCATAGAGGGAACACAATTCAGAGTACCAAAGGGTTCTGCCCGTTTCAATGGAAGCGAGCAGGGGATAAACGCATCAGTGGAAATTTCTCCGGAAGGCGGTGGACTTTTAAGCGCCGATTTTTCAGCGACGGCGCCGTTTAATTTTTCGTTGCCGGAGACAGGCGAATTTAAGGCGCAATGGACTGATATAAATTCTGAATTTTTTCGTTTTTTACTGCCGGAAAACGTGAACCTGGCGGGAATCCTGGCGGGAACTGCGAACGGCAATCTTCTTTCGGGGAGACGCTTATCTTTAAGAGGCGCCGCCTCTCTGTCTCCGCCCGTCGGCGCAAGTGAGGGCAAAATCAGTTATCGGAAGAAGGATGGGGAGATAAACGCGAATTTTCGCTCTGCCTCCTTATCATGGGATTGGCAGGAAAAGACGCTGAACGGCAATCTCTCCGCGCGACTTGTTGATTATGGGAATCTGAAGGGGAGCTTCCGCCTGCCGGTTGAGGCCGCGCTGCCGGCAGCTTTCGATAAAAAGGGACCGCTTTTTGTTTCTCTGAACGGCAGATTCAAGGAAAAGGGATTGTTGTCATTCCAGTTTCCGGGATTGATAAAAGAAAGCCATGGCGAGATAGACGCAAACGTGGTTGTCGAGGGGAGCTGGGAAAATCCGCTCAGCCGCGGGCGGGTGACCGTGGCCAAGGCCGGGGCTTACCTTCCCTCGGCGGGTATTGACGTTAAAGATGTCAATCTTTCTCTGGGCCTGGAAAATAATCTTGTCCGGGTAGAGTCGTTTTACGCCAAGTCTGGATCTGGCATAATCAAAGGGAAAGGCCTCATCAGAATTGCCGGGCGGCGTGTGGTCGGCTATGAGGGATCCCTCGAGGGAAACGATTTTCAGGTTGTCTATACCCCGGAACTGCAGGTGCGGGCCGCACCGAGCCTGACTTTCAGCGGCACTCCGGAAAAGCTGACTATCAGGGGCGAAGTGAAACTTCCTGAATTGCTAATTTTCGGCCCGCCGGCGGGAAATTTCATCCTGCCGAGTTCCGATGTTGTCTTTGCCGGAAAGCAACAAAGCGAGGGGAAAACCTTCATGCCGGTTTTTGATGCAAAGGTGCGTCTGACGCTGGGCGACCGTGCGCTGGTCAGGATGAAGGGAATAGATGCTAAGCTGGCCGGCAGCATCGATCTGGAATTTCAGAGACTTGAAGCAATCACCAGCAGAGGCGAGATCCGAGTGGTTGAGGGGAGTTATAAGACCTATGGCGTGTCTTTGCAGATCGTGCGGGGACGTCTTTTCTATGACGGGGGACCGATAAATCAACCGGCGCTTGATATTCTTGCTCTTCGTTCGGTAGTGGATGTAAAGGCGGGCGTTACGATCGGGGGGCTCTTGAGGACGCCGGTGATCAAGCTATATTCGGAACCGGCCATGTCCGACGTCGATATCCTCTCCTATGTCGTTTTCGGCCATCCGCTTTCCAGCCGAAGTAATGCCGAGCAGATCGGCGTGTTGGCGCAGGCTGCCGGTTTGCTTCTTTCCCGGGGAAAGGCCTCGGGCATCCAGGATAAACTGAAAAAACAATTCGGTTTGAGCACCCTTGATATACAGTCTAAAAACAGTGGACTGGCGGGGAGCATTGGTTATAAAAAAATAAACGGGGGTATTCTGCCTGCCGGGGATGGGTCAGGCAAGGTCAACGATGCCGCCGACACCATTGTTGCCGTAGGGAAGTATCTTACGCCCCAGTTGTATTTGAGCTATGGAAGGTCGCTGTTCACCGGCAACAATATTTTCAGCCTCCGTTACAGCATCAGCGAAAGATGGCAGATCGAGACGGTAACGGGAACCGAAAGCGGCGCTGATCTCTATTACAAGATAGATTTCAAATGATAAATCACCGACCGCCGCCGAGAAAATCAGATCGCCGTTTTTCCCGCCTTTTTCAATTTTTTGGCGTCTTTTTTCTCTTTCAGGGATTTACTGGGCTTTTTCTTTGTATCTTTTTTGACATCTTTATCCTTACCCATGACTCTTCCTCCTTTTTATCTTTTTTAAAATCGCGGCTGATGGTTTTAATACCCTAAATGCGCATGGATATGCAATAAAAATATTTTCCGGTTTAAAGTTACAAATTGCAATATTTTTTGTCTTGAAGTAGTCTCAAAGCATGAAAGAGAACGAAGAGAAAGCGGAGCTTAATGTTCACAAAGCGGAGCTTAATGTTGATAAAAGGGTCTTGACTGCCCTTGAGATCAATCTGGAAAGGACCAGGTCGACTGTTGCAATTCCGGACCGTTATGGTGAACTGCTGGCCGTTGCCAAGAGTCACACCGTGGTGGGCAAGCGCACGGAGGAGATGCTTCAGGAGCTTCATCATCCGTTCGTGAACTGGGGATATCTGCTGCAACAGTTGAGGGTGTTGTCCACAAGTGATTTCAATTATTTCAATAGTCACGAGAAAGGTTTGCAGGCGCTTCAGGCCTTTGCCGACATTTATCTTGACGTAATCACCTCTGCGGTGGGGGGCGAAGCAATAAAGGTCTGCGCGGTCCGCTACTGTCTTGAATATCTCAATACCATTCTCGAAAAGAGCGGGAAACTCATAGAAAGGAACATCCCTTTGCTGGCGCGGCTGCTTAGCCGCCTTGCCGATCTATCGTCAACGCATGGCAGTTTTTTCAAAAAGTCATCCGGATACGCCAAAGCCATGGTCCAAGCGATTCTTGAGAAGCAGATAACAGCGAGCTTAAAAGATGATGCAGCTAAAATCCTGTTTTTTTCTTTAAAGGCCGCCTATTCGTATTGGCTGGAGCAGCCGGATCCGGCATACTGGTTTACGACGGCGGGAGAAAGCGCTGAAGCAATCGCTTCCTATCGCGAGCTGCTTGAGCCGCTTTCGCACAAAAAGCTGGCCAGAATCAGTTCTCGCCTTGAGGAGCTGCAACAGTCAGAGGTGAGTGCCGGTGAGAAAATCGAGGGATTTCTTGATTTGCCCGACTACGCACAGATCGCCAATGTTTATCTGACTATTGCCGATGCACTTGAAAAGTCCAAAGCTTTTGCGGGACGCCGCTATCTGGTGAAGCTTGATTTTCTTTTCAAGATGATGGGCGTGGAGGGGCTTGAGGCCCAGCGCAACGTGATTTTTACCGAGATAAACCGGTGCCTGGTCAGGGCGCTGAAGGAAGAAAATAACGATGATACTGATGATTTTGTTCATAAGATATTCATCCTTCTTAAAAAAACAGTAGCCAATGATCAATACAAGAGTTCAACCCTTGACTGCATCTCCACTCTATCCAAAGAGATCTTCCTGCTGAACAACCATGCCCTTGTCGATTATTTGATCGAAGAGCTTGTGACTTTTGGTTTTCAGTATCCGGCGGTAAAAGGAGCAACCGCCGATTGGCAGATACAGGTAAACCCGGCCCATATCAAAAACATCCGTTCCTGGCTGGAGATTATTGCCCTGAAGCCAAGATGGACCAAGAAGCTGCTTTCCGCCCTGATAATAAATCTGAAATTGGGGGGTGTTTTTGTCAGCGATACCGATCTTCTGCAAAAGGATATTTCCAGCCTTCTTAATTCGGATATCCTGCCGGCTTATAACAAGATAAAGCAGCTTCTTCGCATATTTCCCATTTATTTTAGAGAAATCGGCGCCGAAGGGGAACTCCGGACAATCTCTACGGAGGTGGATGAGCTTTCTGCAAGAAACGACCGGCTTATCTATTTTCTCAGGAAGCAGTCGCATGTCGAAAGCAACAGCCTGCTGGTTCTCTTTATCGAGGATATTTTCCGTTACTGGCAATCCGGGGACAAAAAAATCCTGAAAGGCCATCTTCCGGAGGAGGTTTACCAGGGAATTACACCCGCTGGCGAGTATTTTGTCGAACTGAACATAATCTTCAATAAATTGTTTGAGGAAATACATGGTGCAACGAAGACGCTGCTGGAATGGGACATTCCGAAGATAGAAAGAGAAATAAATTCAATAGCAGGAGTGAGCGCCCGGGAGAAGAAGCGCGCCGAACTGATGATCCGCTTGTATCAGCTTCTCAGCCGGAAGTATTTTCATCAGCATGCCGATATCCTGCGGGAGCTGGAAAATCATCCCTTTATCAATCCTGAAAAAATAATCCTCCTGAAACGCGCCCGGGAAAGGGGAGATTGCTACCGCTGCCTCAGCCTTGTGCTGGAGATGCTCGCCGTTTTGAAAGGCAGAATTCTCTCCCCGCAAAAAACCGAATATTTTGAAAACATATATTATAAAAGACATGTTGCCGCCGGAATTCCTTCGATGTACGGAACCTACCGCGAAGAGAAATTCGAGGCTATGGGGCTGACTTTCCGGCTGGAGAGTTTTGCCGTTCTTCTTTTTGAGCGGCTGCTGGAATCGCTCAATCTGAAATTCATAACCAAAAGCACCCTGATCAAAATCCATAAATACCTGTGGCTGTATATGAAGGCCCTCGATTTAGACGGTGTGGCTACGGAGGGGCTGGTCGGGAAACTTAAGCTGCTTACCAGCGCCTTGCAGATAAGGCAATTTACCATTGAACAATATTTTGATATTTTTCAGTTTATTGCCAGAGGCATTCAGGATATCGCCCGTGATTACTATATCGATGTTCACCACGCGAATCTTGTCGTGATTGTCAATCAGCTTGCCAAGGCAGGCAAGGGCAACGACGAGGATGTTCAGAAACTCAATGATGCGGAAAGGTTTTATCAATCTTCGGAGAGTTTTACCCGCTCAATCATTTCTTCTGCTTTCGGGATGCAGTCTCTGGACGGTTTTGTCAATAAAATAATTGGCGCGCTAAGCGGAGAGCTGGAAAAATTCAAGGATAACAGGAACATTCTTAATCAGGTCATGGCCTATACGCCGGAGCTGGCGATATCCTCTTTGTATCTGAAAAACAAGAGGGTGGACAACCAGATCATGATAGGAAACAAGGCTTATCTGTTAAAAGAGCTGATTTCGCTGAATCTCCCTGTTCCTCCCGGATTTGTCATTACTACCGAGGTGTTCCGTGGCTATGAAGGCGTCATGGGACATAAAAGTATCTATAAAGACCTTGAATTGAGAGTTTACCAGGAAATCAAGGAGATGGAACGGGTGACCGGCAAGATATTCGGCAATCCGGCCAATCCGCTCCTCTTTTCGGTACGCAGCGGGGCGACCATCTCGCTGCCGGGGATGATGAGGTCTTTTCTCAATGTCGGCATCAATGAAAAGATTGCCGAGGGGCTGGCGCAAAAAAATCAGCACCAGTGGGCGGCCTGGGATTCTTACCGGCGTTTTTTGCAGACATGGGGCATGTTCCGGGGGCTGGAAAGAAACATCTTCGATGAAATCATCAACAGTTACAAGGCAAGCCACAAGGTGGCGAAGAAGTTTCAATTCGAGCCGGCGCAGATGAAGCAGCTTGCCCTGTCCTACAAAGACGCCATTCTGAAGCGGGGTATAAAAATTCCGGAGAATCCCTATGAGCAGTTGCATCACGCAGTAATTGAGGTCTTCGCGTCTTGGAATTCCGAACAGGCGCGGATTTACCGCCATCAGGCGCGCCTTTCCGATGCATGGGGAACCGCTGTGCTGGTTCAGGCGATGGTATTCGGCAATCTGCATGAAAATTCCGGATCCGGCGTCATTTTTACGCGCGACCCGAAAGGCGCATCGCAGGATGTTTCCATAAACGGAGATTTTATCTTCTGCGTCCAGGGAGACGATATCGTTTCCGGTCTTGTGGAGACTTTTCCTGTCTCCGAAAAACAGCGCATCGCCGAAAAAAGGGAAGCCGCGATATCGTTGCAGACCAAATTCCCGGAAATATACAAGGAACTGGTGCGGATTGCGGAATTATTGATTTATGAAAAGGGTTACAATCATCAGGAGATCGAATTTACCTTTGAAGATTCGCCTAAAGAAGGCCTCTATATACTCCAGACGCGCGATATGGTGCAGCGGGAAAACGGACATACCCGGATCTTTTTAAGCGACAGCGCTCTCGACCAGTCCTGTCTGGGCGCCGGCATCGGGGTAAGCGGAGGCGCCCTGACCGGCAGGGCGGTATATACCGAAGAAGAGATACAGCATTTCCGCGCCAGCGATCCGGGCACAGCCCTCATTTTGATCCGCCCCGATACGGTTCCCGACGATGTCGGCATTATTCTGAAGGCCGACGGCATTCTCACGGCGCGCGGCGGCGGCACTTCCCATGCGGCCGTTACTATCCCCCAGCTCAAAAAGGTTGGCGTAGTCGGTTTCAGCAAACTGCGCGTCTATGAGGCGGAGGGTTACAGCAAGGTGGACGGCAAGACAATCCACGGCGGGGATTTCATCAGTATCGACGGCTGGACCGGCGCCGTTTATATGGGAAGGCACGCCATCAAAACTGGGTAATGCCGGAAGATGACCCACCGGGTTTTTTGCATAAAAAAGCGCGAGGCTTGACTTGGTTCAAGCCTCGCGCTTTTCTTTTTTACCGCTTAGAGATTCAGATTCTTGTGAATGTATGTCGTCAGATCGCCGAGGCGGTTGGTGTAGCTGCCGTATTCGTTGTCGTACCATCCGAAGATCTTCGCGTGAATTACCGGAATGCGAACATTCTTTTCCTCCAGCGCTTCATGAACCGCCGCCGGCAGATTGGGGATGTCCGATAGATCGAAATCGATAAAGGCCGTCCGGGTATGGTTGAACTGCCCCTCGATGACGATGGCGGCGTCCATGCCGATCAAGTCGGTGGGCACGTTCTGCTCCTCCGAATAGACAACCAGGTGTTCGGGATCATTGGCAAATGCCCTTTTATAGATGTCGTTGAGGCTGTCCCGGTTGAGCGGGGTTGCACCGCCGTTTTTAGGCGCCGGAAAGGTTATGTTCAGGACGATCAGGGATTCAGTAGTCGTCGGCACCCGGATCGAATCCGCCATGAAACCGATGTCTTTTACCTCCGGGATTACCTGGATCAGGGCTTCGGCGGCATTGGTGGAAGTCAGGATGATGTTGTTCAACGTGCTGCGGTTTTTGCGAAGGTCCTTTTCACCGGCCTTCGGCGTCTTGTCGAGGATGCTCTGCGTATTGGTTACCGCATGAATCGTTGACATCGAGGCGGTGAGGATTCTGCTGGTCGCCTCCTCTTCCAGAAGTGGTTTCAGCATGTGCGCCAGACCCGTGGTCGTGCAGGATGCCGCGGAGACAAGCTGGTGTTTTTTATGGTCAAATGCGGTATGGTTGATGCCGTAAATCATTGTTACCGCTTCGCCCGGCATCGGCAGAGCCTTATTTTTAATTTTGAACGCCGAGGAGTTTATGACAACCTTTGCCCCTCCGGCAAGGTGGCCGCGCAGGGAGCCGTTTTTTTCGTCCGCCGGCAGCGTCGGATCCTGAAATTTTCCGGTACAGTCCACAACAACATCGGCGCCGCAGTCCCGCCAGGCAATTTCAGAGGGATTTCTCGCCGTGCGCAGAATTTTTACCGGGATGCCGTCGATCAGAAGTTCCCCCTTCTTGTCATCGACAATTTTGACAATCCTTTCCGCCTTGATGCCGTACAGGAATTTGTGGATGGGCCCGTAGGTCGCGTCTTTTTCGATCGTCTGGGCAACAGCGGCAAGCCCGGTACCGGCCTCCCGCCCCAAATTGACGACGATTTCCTGAAAATATTTTCTTCCGATATGGTGCCAGAGCGTAAGTTTCCCTATTCTCCCCAAACTGTTTATTCCCAGAACCGGCTTCCTATTTTCAAAAACCTCCACCTGACTCATAAGCGACCATCCTTTCTTTTAATAAAAATGGTTGAAGAGAACAAAACGGCTGTGTTTATCCGGGTCTTGAGGACCCGGGACTTTTTCACCCGAAAATGCATGCATAAGAGACAATTGCAAAACTCGCAAGTCTGTCATTTCCGCCCCCGCCTGCGCGGGGGTAAACTCTGGGCGGAAATCCAGCATGTAACGGCCTTGAATCATGGATGCCCGACAAAAACACTCGGGCATGACAAAACGAAGTTTAATGTTCACAAAACGTTTTGCAATTGGCTCATAAGCTGTTGATTTATAATGATTACTCTTTCATCCTTCTTTATGACGGTGTGCCGTCATAATTGTTTCAACGGCTTTTCGTTACGCCGACCAGGCGGCAGTAGTCAGAAACAGGACAGATGCTGCAGATTGGCGAAACGGGCCGGCAGATGTTTCTCCCAAAGGAGACCATCAGCGTGTTGTACTTTATCCAGTACTGCTTCGGCAGCTTTTTCCGGAGGGCAAACTCTGTTTCCTCCGGGTTCTTTGTATGCACATACCCGAGGCGATTGGAGATCCGGTGCACGTGTATGTCCACGCAGATACCCGGTCCGTTGAAGCCGAGGGCAACGACGAGATTGGCCGTTTTTCTTCCGACCCCGCGCATCGTGAGGAGTTCCTCAATGCTGTCCGGAACCAGGGAGGCGTAACGGTCAATCAGCGTCAGGCAGACTTCGTGAATAGTTTCCGTTTTGTTTCGGTAGAAGCCAACCGGGTAGATCGCCTTCCTTATCTCCTCTTTTGTCAGCGCCGCCATTGCAGAAGGAGTTTGGGCGAGGGAAAAGAGTCTTGCGGTCGCAAGCGCGGTTACCTCGTCTTTCGTGCGCAGGCTAAGCAGGGTCGAGATAAGTATTTCAAAGGGGTCGCGATGTTCCTCCGCCAGTTTTGTAACAATCGGCAGCTCCTTTTTTTCGAGCGCCTCCTCAATCAGTCCGATGATGGTTCCTATGGCGATATTGCCCATAACCCCCGCTCGATTGTCCGGTTCATAACCGTTCACGATTCTCCGTTTACGGTTTTTACTTAATTGAACAACTCATAATTGACGAACTCGTCAAAAGTGAAAAATGCCCAGGAATCGTCATTCCGGTGAAAACAGGAATCCAGATATTTCAAGGTGTTACAAAAGCACTGGATACCGTCTTTCGACGGTATGACGACTTTTGACGAGAGCATCATAATTGCATCTCAGGCCCAAGTCTTTGCCGACTGCAAACCGTCAACCGTCAACCGTGAACCGTCAACCGTAAACCGTCAACCGTGAACCGTCAACCGTCAACCGTGAACCGTCAACCGTCAACCGTGAACCGTGAACCGTCAACCGTAAACCGCCAACCGTAAACCCTATTCATAACCTTCGTCGTTGGCCAGCATGTCCAGATGGAGGGTCGCAATGTCTTCGACGTCCAGGTCCACTTTCTTGTTCGTGTGGCGGAAGTCAACCATCTTTATGTAGCGCTTGCATTTATTGCAGACGTCCACCCGATAGTGTTCATCGCCTTCAATGGTAAAATAGGCGAGGGTCTGTTGCTCCTCATTCCCGCAGAAGGGGCATTTGATCGCCTCATACTGCCATTCGAATCCGCACTGATTGCAGAAAAGATAGCGGTTTTCCGCTTCGCCCCTGACTTCGCCGATTTTTGGCTCCCGACCGCAAACAGGGCAATAGCCCTCCTGCCAGCCGATTTTGCTGATTGTTTTGCCATAGGCGGATGCGACTATTTCGAGGGCCGGTCGCAGGCTCTCTTCGATGAAAAGTTCCACCAGGTCGAACGAGGCATCCTCCTCTCCGGCTTTTTCCAATTCATTTTCTTCCGGCCCCTGGTTGAACGATTCGTAGATGAGATCGTTGAAGAGGACTTCGCCGCTGGTTATTTTGGCGGCCATTTCTCTGGTTTCACCCGGCGCCCGCTTTTCCGCTATCTTTAAAAGTTCAAGGAAATAATCCTGTGGTTCGGAAAGATCATAATCCGCGAAAGAAAAATCGATAAGCGGGAAACCTCCCTCTACCTTTGCCCTGATCAGTTTTGCATCGACGGCGAATATTTCCTTCTGTATCCGGCGCCGGTATTCCTCGCG
Source organism: Syntrophales bacterium (assembly GCA_023229765.1). Classification (NCBI taxonomy): domain Bacteria; kingdom Pseudomonadati; phylum Thermodesulfobacteriota; class Syntrophia; order Syntrophales; species Syntrophales bacterium. Next base: position 18,514 of record JALNYO010000012.1, read on the forward strand.
CAGGATCAGAATCTCTTCCAGTATATCAAGCAGCTCTGCATATTGGGGATTCAAGGAGCGATGACTTTGGATCGTCCGTAAAGAGTCTTTTAAGATAGTGGCCATGTTGTTGATCTCCCTTGTTTTTTTCTTTACCGCTGAAGTTTATACATCCTTTCTATCGCAGGTTCAAGAGATATTTGAAGGAAGCGAGCGTTTTTTTCTTGACATTCCTTAGGGTTTTTCTTTATTGACTCTGGCGGCTATCATAATATAAACGATTACGGGAGGTGGATTTCATGGATGGGAAGTTCATCTTTGTATGGGCAGAGAGCCGGGATAGAAACGCCCTATAATACAATAATCCGCTTCCTGGTAAAGGCCCTTGAACCCAAGCAGTAAGAATATCGGAAATAAAACGTCAGGAGGAATTATGGGAAAGGTTGCAATCATAGGTGTTGGACAAAGTACCTTCGTCCGGAGTTATCCCGGATCGATCAGAGAGTTGGCCTTCGAGGGTTTTAAGGAGGCCATGCAGGACGTCAAAATAAAAACTGCCGACATTGGCGCGTCCATCATTTGTTCCGCGCCGGAATACGACAAACAGCGCTCGCCTGCCGGTGTTCTGGCCGAGTATCTCGGTCTTAACCCCCAGCCGACATTTTACGTGGAAAGCCTCTGTTCATCGAGCAGCATGGGTTTGAGAATGGCCTACGCACTCGTTGCTTCCGGATTGCACGACGTGGTGGCGGTGATCGGCTTTCAAAAAATGTCGGAAATCTCTTCCGCCGAATCCCAGGAGCGAATGGGGCGCGGTGCCGACATTCAGTGGGAAAGCCCCTTCGGTACCATGATGCCGGCATACTACGCCATGCATGCCCAGGCGCACATGGCAAAATATGGGACAACCTCCGAGGATCTGGCCTTGATTCGAGTTAAATCAGGAACCTACGGTCAGGATAACGAGAAGGCCGTGTATCGTAAGGGCGTGACGCTGGAAATGTTTTCCCAGCCCGATAGCCCCATGGCCGGTCCCGTGGCCACCCCTTTGCGGGTGGGAGACTGCTGCGCCAACGCGGACGGCAGTTCCTGCGTGATTGTGGCCAATGAGGAAAAGGCGCGGGCATTTTGCAAAAAACCCGTCTGGATCATGGGACTTGGCTCGGCAACCGCGCCGGTAAACATGGCGGGACGCGACTCCTTTTCCGGTCTTGCCGCCGCGCGTGCGTCTGCTGCGCAGGCCTACAAGATGGCCGGCATCACCGCCAAAGATGTTGATGTGGCGGAAGTTCACGATTGCTTTACCATTGCCGAGATGATGGCCTACGAAGACCTCGGCTTCGCCAAACCAGGGGAGGGAAGAGACCTGATCCGCAGCAAGGAAACCTACAAAGAGGGAAGCATCCCCGTGAATGTGGACGGCGGACTGCTCTCCAAGGGCCATCCCATCGGCGCCACAGGCGGTTCTCAGATAAGGACAATCGTCCTGCAACTTAGAGGCGAGGCGGGGGGAATGCAGGTAAAGGATCCGGAGATTGGTCTGGTGCATAACATAGGCGGCGTCGGTCTTTACGGGAACGTCACCATTTTGGGGAGGTAGAAATGAGCAATAAAAAAGAGGTAGATGCACGCTTCAAAAAATTCGGGACGGTAAGCTTCACCTCGCTTACAAAAACCAACGATTTTATAACTTACCTCGAAGAGGGCAAGATTATGGCGACCCGCTGCCGGACATGCGGCAGGGAGTACTTCCCTCCCCGTGCGGATTGTTACAACTGCGTTTCCAGTGATATGGAATGGTTTCCCGTCTCCGGAACAGGCAAACTTCTTACCTACAGCAAGCTTCAGTATGCCCCGGTTGGTTTCGAAGGAGACCTGCCTTACTCGATCGCGGTTTTGGATTACGGCGCCTATAAGGTTTTCGGGCGTATTGCCGGAGATGTCCCCGAGGGGGAGATAAAGGTGGGAATGGAGATGAAAGCCGCAGCGAACAATTTGCCGAACGGCCAGATAAACTTCGTTTTCCACAAGGCCTGAAGCCTTGGTTTCCGGATGTTCCCTCCGCTTATATGAACATGCGGGCATAACGGGTATTTGCACGCATTTTCATATAAACCCCCATCCCCTAAGCGGGCACAACGAAGCATGAAAATCCCCCCTTACCCCCCTTTAGTAAAGGGGGGATGGGGGGATTTTCATACAAATTACGATGTTATTTGGCATATCTTTCTTTGAATGGTATTGGACAAGACAGTGTTTGGGCGCATTACACTGTCAGGGTACCGCCATCCACGTATATTGATTGACCGGTGATAAAATTGGCAGCTCCCGAGGCCAGGAAAAGAACGGCGCCGACAATATCTTCCGGTTCGGCCAAACGTCCCATGGGAATCTTTGCAGTTACCAGCGGGGCAAGCTCCGGATTGGACCAGAGTGGTTTGCTGAATTCCGTACGCGTCAAGGTCGGACCTACCGCGTTAACCCGGATGCCGGAGGCAGCCCATTCAAGGGCCATGCAGCGTGTCAGCATCTTCAGCGCCGCTTTGCTGCAACAGTATGCGCCCATGCCCGCCTCAGCCTTTTCCGCGCCAACGGTGGTAATGTTGATAATCTGCCCGCTTTTTTGTTCGACCATCGTCCGGGCCACCAGCCTGCTTAACAACCAGGCGGCTTTCACATTGGTATCAAACACCTTGTCCCACCCATCCTCACGCATTTCCAGCAGGCTGCGCAGGAAGCTCCGGGCGGCATTGTTTACCAGAATATCGATGCGCCCGAATGTATTGAGGGTTTTCTGTACCATAGTTTCGAGCTGTTCGTTGCTGGTCAGATCGGTAACAACGGCTATGGATTTACCGCCCCGCTGGTTGATTTCTTCAGCCACGGCTTCGATCTCCTGCTGATTGCGGGCAGCAATGGTCACCGCAGCGCCGGACGCGGCCAATTCGAGTGCAATAGCCCGGCCGATGCCTTTTCCGCCGCCCGTTACGATAGCTACTTTGCCGGTTAAGTCGAATTTTACGCCTTCCATAATTTCCTCCAGTTAGCGGGTTTCATAATTCATAGAAAAAAGGCGGGGATTTAACCCCGCCTTGACGTTTTAATATTTTTCTACTGATGATCGCTCCATTTTCCGAACTGTTCTCGCAGTATCCGGTGGAGTATCTTGCCGGCGCCGCTTCTCGGCATTTCTTCGTCTTTTATCAAGACAACATTTTTAGGGACCTTGAAACCGGCGATCTTGCCCTTGCAGTGGCTGATAATTTCTTCCGGGGTTGCGGTCTGACCTTCATGCAAAACCACGACTGCCATTACCTGTTCGCCCCATTTTTCGTGGGGAACGCCGATGACGGCAACATCCTTTACCTTCTCCAGACTGCCCACACAGTTCTCTACTTCAGACGGAAAGATGTTCTCGCCGCCGGAGATAATCATGTTGGCCTTTCTGTCAACGAGGTAGATGTATCCTTCCTCATCACGGTACCCCATATCGCCGGCGCTGAAGTATTCTCCCTTCATCGCGGCTTTTGTCTTTTCGGGTTCTTTCCAGTATTCTTCAAAAATCATTGGGCTTCTGGAGTAGAGTTCACCCACCGCATCCGGGCCACGCTCTGTTATCAGGTTCCCGTCTTCATCGTAGAATCTGATATAGTCGGTACCGATAACTTCGCGACCGCAGGAGCCAAGTTTGGTAAGCTGTTCATGGGGTTTGAGGACTGTTACAATGCCTGCTTCCGTAGAGCCGTATGCTTCGTTGAGCTCTGAATTGGGGAACATCTTGAGGACTCCCAGTTTGGTGTCTTTGCGGGCCGGAGCAGAGGAGATCAGGAGTTTCTTGATGCAGGTCAGATCATATTTCTTCTTCACATCATCCGGCAGCGCCAGCATCATGATGTAATGGGTGGGAACCAGTGAGGTAAAGGTGACCTTGTGCTCAGCGAAGGTCTTCAACAGGTTCTCCGGGTTAAAACTCACCATATTGTATGCCATGACGGTAGCGCCGACCCAGGTAGCAACAAATGAATAGTAGAGAGAGTTTACGTGACAGCAGGGCATGACGAGGAGATGGCAGTCATCAGAATTGGTCTGGTGGTCGAAGATCTGGATAAAATACTCGGCAAAAATATTGACATGCGTCTTGACGACACCCTTGGGCCTGCCGGTTGTTCCACCGGTGTACATGATGACCCAGGGGTCCTCGGCATCTACTACGGTTGCCGGTTCTTCCGGGCTCGCTTTGGCAAGCGCCTCCTCATAGGAAACAAAGCCGTCATATTTCTCATTATCCAAGGCAAAGGAGACATACTTTGTGACGGTAGGGAGGTTTTTTTTCATCTCATTGATCTGGTTGATCCAGGGGAATTCTTTCCCGTCCGCTCCATCCTTCCCGCCCTGGACGATAAAAACTTTGGCCTCACAGTGGTTGATGATATATTCCATATCTACGGGCGCAAGCCTGAACATAAGCGGTACGCACATAAACCCGCCCTTCGCTGCGGCTGCATAAAATTCCATCCATTCCACGCAGTTGTAGGCGAGGACGGCAAAGCGGTCGCCCTTCTTCATGCCCATTTCGGCCAGCGCATTTGCCAGCCGGCAGGATCTTTCGTCCCACTGTTTGAAGGTATAAGCCTTGTACAAGTCTTTTATGCCGATCTTGTTGGGAAACTTCAGGGCATTAACTCGCACCACGTCCTTTGCTGTTAACCAATGTCCGTTCTTCATTTTTCACCCTCCCTTAATTATTTTTAATGATAAACCGTAGGGGCGATTCATGAATCGCCCTTACGTGAATCGCCCTTACTCAACAAGCTCCAGAAAATGGTACACCTTCTGCGGCATCTTATGCCTCAGCGTGTTGTCGATTAAATTTATCATGCAACCAGGACAGGCAGTAACAACTATATCTGCACCCGTTGCCTTGATGCCATCCATTTTTTTATCGGCAATCTTCTTGGTAAGGTCATAGTGATAAACGCTGAAGGAACCTCCCATACCGCAGCACATATCGGCATTAGGCATTTCAACATACTTCAAGTCCTTTAATGCCTTCAGGATCATCCTCGGCTGGTCTTTAATGTTCTGATACCTTACCAGATGGCAAGGGTCGTGCCATGTGGCCGTCTTACCTGCAAATTCCTTTTTCAGTTTGAGTTCTTCCAGCGGCATCTTCATAACATCAACAATAAACTCGGTGCTGTCTTTGACCTTCTTTTCAAATGCTTCATATCTTTTTTTCTGGTCTTCAGTGTCCGGAAGGTACTTCTGATAATCTTTCAGAGTGGAACTGCATGTAGCACAACCCGTTACGATATAATCAACATCTTTAAATGCTTCGATGTTTTTTTCTGCCAGCATTCTGCCTGTCTCGAAGTCTCCGCTGAAATATATGGCCGCACCGCAGCAGTTCTGACTTTCGGGAACAACCACCTCAATGCCATTTTTTGTCAGGAAATCAATAATCTTCAGACCCAGTTCAGGATAGACAAAGTCCATGGCACATCCCATGAAGAAGCCGACCCTCATTTTTGCGGGCTGACCGTTCTGAGGCTTATTGACAGGTTTAACCAGATCACGCAAAAACTTGTCGGCTATGGCCGGGATATTCCTTCCCTGACCAAGCGCCTTCAAAAAATCGGGCAAGTGCCGGATATTGCCCTCTGTCTTCGGAAGCAGCCACTGGAATGACTTTGCCAATCTCAGATAATTTCCAAAGGCCTTCCTGTTGGACATTATCTTCCGGAAAACAAAGTTCTTTGCAAAACCCAATCCCTTTTCTCTGACCATCTGGGCTCTTGCCCCCACAACAACCCGGTCAATCTGGGTTTTCGCCGGGCACATGGCAACACACCGCTTGCAGAGAAGACATTTGCCTATAATGTTGCCCAGTTCTTCGGTAAACTCCTGCTTGCCTGCGAGAACCTGTTTCACGAGGTAATTTTTCCCTCGTGCAACACCCATCTCCATCCGTTCTTCCTGATATACAGGGCAGAAGAAACTGCAAAAACCACATTTCATACACTGATCAGCGTATTGTTCTATTTTTTTAAGCTCTTTCAGGTCTTTCAATCCGAACCTCCTTATACGCTAATCCCAGATCTTGCCCGGGTTCATGATATTGTTAGGATCAAAAAGCGCCTTCACATCCTTCATCATTTTTACAACGACAGGGTTCGTGACCCTCATGAAGAATTTCTGCTTTTCAAGGCCTATGCCATGTTCCCCCGAGAGTACACCACCGAGTTCGACAGCGCTCTCAATGATTCCGTCCATCGCGCTAACTGCCCTGGCATAATGTTCCTTATTGTTGATGTCAGTGAGTATTGCCGGATGGAGGTTTCCATCGCCTGCATGACCAAGCACAACGATCTCAACATTGTACTTCTTTGCCAATTCCTTACATTTATTGATAAGGGCGGGTATGTTTCCCCTCGGCACGGTCACGTCTTCTGCGAAAACCGTTTTTGCTTTGCCGAAAATCGCCGCAAAGCCTGCCTTTCTTCCCATCCAAAACTTGTCGGCCTCAGCCTGATCCTTCGCAGCCCTTACATCCACAGCGCCATATTTCCTGACAATATCAATAATCTTTTCGGTTTCCTTGGCAACGGCTTCTTCAATGCCGTCAACTTCGAAAAGGAGCACCGCGTCTGCGTCCTTCGGAAGCCCCATCGGCATCATCTCTTCAATCCTGTTGATTACCCAGTTATCGAGAAGTTCTATCTTGCCGGGGATTATCCCATTTTCGAGAACCCTGAATACACTCTCGCCGGCGACTGCTATATCTGCGTACACCGCCATGATCGTCCTTTTTGCAGGAGGAATGGGGTTAAGTTTTAACTCTGCCCTTGTTACCACACCAAGAGTGCCTTCGGAACTGATAAAGATATGAAGCAGGTCATAACCCACGACGTTCTTCAATGTCCGGCCGCCGAGGCTGACAATTTCACCGTTAGGCAATACCACTTCAATACCCAGGATATACTGCTTTGTTACGCCATATTTGACGCACGCGGGGCCACCGGCATTCTCGGCAATAATGCCGCCGAGGGTTGCACCCAGGAAACTCTGGGGGTCAGGTGGGAAGAAAAGACCATCCTTCGCGAGCCTGAGCGTCAGTTCCTGAAGAACAACCCCGGGCTCCACGGTGGCGGTAAGGTTCTCTTTGTCCACTTTCAATATCTTGTTCATCTTCGTCGTGCAGAGAACAATTCCGCCGTGCCAGGGAACAGATCCACCGCTCACGTTTGTGCCCCCACCCCTGGGAGTTACGGGGATTTTTTCAGCATTGGCAATCTTCATAATCTCAGAAACTGCTTGCGTGGTGGTGGGGAATACCACTACATCGGGCTCATGTATCCAGTTTGTGGTCCCGTCATAGGAATATGCCTTCAACGCCTCAGGCGTCGTGAGGACATTCTCTTTACCAACAATCTTTTGAAATTCACCTATCAATGATTCGCTTATCATCCATGCCCCCCTTTTAAAATGTTATTGGTATTGTCTCTCATTTCAAGTATCTATATCCTTTTCACGCTCAAAGACCCGGTTTGCTTTCCTCCAGTTGTTCGATGAAAGCCTCTATATTTGTCTTGTTCTGCTCATCGGAGACGCAGCGCAGATCATTCAAGTCGCCATTGAGCGTCAGGCTTGGTATTTTTGTTTCTTCTTCCAGCCTTTTGGGCATGCCATAACGGCAATTGGAGTTGTTCGGGCAGGTTTTTGCGTCGTGGTAGATGATGCCGTCGATCTTGAAGAACTTCAGCATATCTTTGATGTATTGCTCCTTGGGCTCGTCGGATCTTACGATAAACAGTTTGGTGTAGGCCCGGGCCATGCTCGTAAAGGGATCGGCAGCATCGAAATCTGTGAATATCCAGCTATTGCAATATGTTGAAGCCAGCACGTTGGTGTTCAGGTTGGCAAAAAGGGCGGCATGGTCGCTCAGCCGTCCCCAGACCGGCATCCCATCCCAATAAAGTCGAAAACGTTCATTTTCCAGAGCGCTTTCCTTGTTCCTGATCCGCTCATTCAACTCCGCCAGGAGGAGATTGTAGTAATCCACTGCCTGCTTGGTTCCTCTGAGCACCACGGCCGGACCCATATGGATTGTACCGTCAAAAAAAGTTATCGGGGAAGGCACTGCTGCGGCAGTGTCCAGGACCTTTTTCCAACTGTCCGAGCAGGCGCGGGAAAGCGCCACTACCTGCTTCAATTCGTCGAGATCGAATTTTTTACCCGATACTGCCGATAACGGTTTGATGAGATCCTCCATCTGTTTGACAATGGATGCTACGTGGGCATCGTTCACATCACGTATGCCCAGGTGGGTGTTGATGCCGATCAGGGGGACTTTAAACATCTGAGCATACCACATAAACCAGTCCTGAACATCGCGGCACTGATTCGTATTATAGACCAGCACATCGGGTTTGGGAACTTTTTCGATGCCCTTGTAGGCCTTGGAAAGGGGCGTCACACCGGCGATGTAGGCGCCTATGTCTGCCGTAAGATAGGAGCAGATATCGGGAGAATAACCCCGGGCGTTGGCCAGAGGGATGACATCCGTGGACATGCGGGTTGCGCCCAGCATGGCGGCGTGGTTTTCCGGAAAGTAAACCAGGAAACCCATGGCTCTGAGAATTTCGGCCGGTCCGACGCTGGTGCACCAGGCAATCTTTTTTTCACCCGTTTTGGCGGCATTATCGAGTTCGTAAAAATATTCGGCCATGATCCTGTTCATCTCGGTAGTGGAATGGATCTTTTTTCTTGCCGGTTTTTTCTCTTCATTCATCGTGTTGACTCCGGTTGTTCAGTTCTTGGTAAAGAGTCCCGATAATCCGCCAGGCCTGGGGCGAAATCAGATTTGTGCTTCGCTCGCGTAAAGAGCTGCCCCGATAGCGCCTGTAAGCTGGGGATGTTCAGGAACCAGGATCTTTTTTTTGAGAATTTCTTCAGCCATGGTTACGATATAGGGGTTGTGAGCTACTACGCCCCCTGTCATAACGACATTTTCCGAGAGAGAATCCATTTCCAGCACCCTCTTTATGACAGACAGGAAAAGGCCCTTGGTGATGTCGGTCACTTTTTCTCCCTGCCGTATTTTTTCCAATACTTCCGTACCCGAGAATACGGTGCAGAAGCTTCCCAGTTCGACCATATGCCCGGATTGCCTCGCCAAGCTGTCCATGTTTTCCAAGGGTATGTCCAGACGGGCGGACATCTCTTCCAGAAAAGCGCCCGTACCGGCGGCGCATTTGCGGTTCATCTTGAAACTCAGCCTGCGCCCCTCGCTGTCGAGCTTGATAATTTTGTTATCCTGTCCCCCGATATCGATAATGGCTATGGCCAGGGGAAAATAGTGGAAGCATCCTTTCCCATGACAACTGATTTCTGTCTTGGCAGCATTGGAGAAAGACACGTTTTTTCGGCCGTACCCGGTGGAAATGGTATGGACGATATCTTTTCTTGACGATTTTGCCATGGCTAAGGAAGAATCGAGGCATTTTTCCGCCGCTGCGGAAAAATCTGTTCCTGATTTTTCCACGGCATACCCGATAAGACTGCCCGCAGCATCGATCAAGGCTACTTTGGTCCTGGACGCCCCTATATCAATGCCGACAAAAACTTTTTTAGCATTCAAAGCGGCTAAGCTAATTGAACTCGGCGGAAGCAAAGCCGAGGTCGAACACCTTGATATTCGCTGCGGAAAATTTACCAGTTCTGGCAATAATTGCCTCTTTCATGTCCTCAGTCTGGAGAGGGAGTTTGTTTTTTTATTTGATAAGGCATTGCTTTTAACGGTGGAAGTATAGGGGGACTGTTTTTTGTTGTCAAGGAATATTTTGCGGCTGTCAGTACCCTCACGAGGTTGCTGAAACTGTCGCTCTTTTCCACTACAGGTTACTTATCCTTACTGCCAATAAAAACTCCGTCCTGCGGCAATTAGGGTGACGGAGGAAGTTTTCACTACCCGGCTACGGCCCGGTAATCTCTGTGAACCGCCCGGTGCGGACCCGCATGCCGAGTGGTGTGGGGGCTGGGGGAGAAAAAAAACCGGCTACCCGATTATCTGATTTATTTGTTTTTTGATTCGTCGTTTATTGTTTCCACCACCTGGTGAACATCACCAAGACATCACTTGCCTTTTGGATTATTAACCTCACAATTACAGCCACCAATGCTTTTTTCTTTTGTGATCTTTTCTATGATTTTTGAATAACCATTTTTATTATAATCTTTTTCAATGTCTTTCTTTGTATAATTGAAACAGTAGCATATTAAATCATCATCATTGAAATGATTCTTATTCTCTATGCTTGGACTTAGTTTGATCATTTTTCATTCCATATACATCGAAAAAATCAGCCGTCGAGTTTACGAGGTCGGCTGGATTGAATTGGTGGACAATTTTAGAATGCAAATAACCGCTGTAAAACGGAAATAACCTTAAAATGGATTTCTGAATCAAGAGAGCCGAGTCTTTTTATAAGTCGCCTTTTGTCTATTGTCCGTAGCTGATCCAACACTATATGTCCTTTCCTGCTCTCAAATACGCAAGCTATTCTTGTTGGATATTCCTTCCCCGCCGTCGTCATCGGGGCAACTATGACGGTTTGGATATGCCGGTTCATTTCGTCCGGTGAAATAATCACACATGGTCGTGTTTTCTGAATTTCAGAACCAACAGTAGGATCAAGATTGATTAAAAACACATCGAACCGATTCACTACCATTGCCATTCCTCTTCATCCCAGGAATTTGCAATATTGTCATTTTCGTCGATCAATGCATCATGACCTTTTGGGGCCATTATTCTGAAAGCATTATCCCAACCCGACCTTGGATTTGAGATCGGACGAATAATGATTTTGGTTTTCTCCACCTCAAGCTCAACATAATCGATAATTCCCGTTTGATCAAGTAATGGTTTGGGAATGCGGATCCCCTGAGAATTACCTATTTTTACAACATGCGCTCTCATTATTTCACCACCTCGCATGAATTGTGGGCACATTGTAATTACCTTGACCTTGGAAGTCAAGGATTCAGTTTTGATTATATTGTGGTATCTATGCCCAACGGTGCTAATCAGCCGCGCGGTTTTTGCGTCGGCTGAATTAGCCATGTTCGGTCATTTATTCCGCATTGAGATTCTTCAAAATTTTCTTTGCTAATGGTTCTTTGATGTCAGTATGCCTTGGTATAGCTTCAATCGAACCGTTCTTTGGATTTAGCCAAAGTGAATGTGAGGCTCCTTCTCGTTTCAGATAGCAACCCGCGATTCTTAATCTTCGTTCCAAATCCCGTCGCTTCATCCGATCATCACCTTTTCTTGAATGGCGTCATCGGGAAGCCCTCGAAGAATATCAGCCTTCCGGTCATCTAAAATCAACTCAATCGCCTCGCGAAGATTATTCTTTGCTTCCTCGATTGTTTCGCCCTGGCCATTGGCTCCAGGAACTTCCGGACAGATAGCCCAGTAGCCACCCTCGGGTGCCGGTTCAATTATTGCTGTAAATTCTGCCCTCATTATAATCTCCTATTTCTTGTTTTTGACCGAACGTACGGCTCACTGGGGCGCACGCTTTTTGCGCTCCGCTGAATGCCATTGTTGGCTGGCTTATGTGAGCGGGGCAATATTCAAAAGGTCCTGTTGAGTCTGTGCCTTTTCCCAGTCATCAATGAGTTCCTGCTGGTGAATCGTTGCCCATTCGATCACAAACCCCTTCACGCGAGGCGGCAAGTTACCCGAAAAAACCGATAAGTTGCGAATATCGATTAGAGCCACGTCGCCGCTGTACTCCGCATGGAAATGAGGTGGGTTGTGATCGTCAAAGAACATTTTGATAACGATTCCGAAAAAGCGGCAGATTTCAGGCATAAATGGGCTCGCAACGTAAGGTGGGAAAAACGTCTTCCGGTTTCTTTCCCGTTACTTTGAGGTACAAGGAGTCAGGGCAGAGATCAATTTTGTCGAGCCAGACAAGCTCGCCGAATGAACCGATTTGAACCTGATCGAAAATATGTGGATCACGCCACAAGGTGAAAACACCTTTGCCGACCAAATCAGAGAGGTCAACCACCCCCCACACACCGTCATCAAAAGTCACTTCAAGGCGATAATTTTTTATTACGGACACCTTGGTGATTTTAACCATTGTTTCGCACCTCCTTTTTGTTTTTTATAGCATATAACGGAGTGGAAGGGAAGAAAGTGACGATGCAACCTGAAAGCCAATCGCGGCGCAGTCGCGCGGAACGTCCAACATAACAGGCGCGAATTTATGAGCGTTCTTGTTCATGCTGATGTTGGGCATTAACCTTCTGCCTCTTATTTTTCAAGGCCATATCCATCCAGCGATCCACGCTCTAAAGAAATTTGTCTGGAAAGGTAAATTTTTGCCAAGCTTTGGTAAGGGATATCCTTTTTGTTCGCAAGAGTCTTTAGTTCCGCAAGCATATCCTCCGGCAGTCGAATTGAAATCGACTTCACCGATAGCTTTAGTTTGGGAAAAGATGCCCTCTTGAAATCTTTAATATCAAAATAATCAAGGGGAGAATGATTTACCCAGAAATCTCTCTCCTCGTCTGCATTTTTAAAGTTTGGAATAGTTTTGTTATTTTTCATCATAAAATTTCCTCTCTCTTTTATTCATATCCTGGGCAGAGATTATTCTGATCAGGTTATTCCTCTTGGTAAATACAATGACAAGAAAACGATCTGTGTCCATTTTCCCAAAAGCAGCCCAACGGTTTTCAGAAACAGAATGCTTTGGATCGTCAAGGACAAAAAGAGGCCTATTAAAAAACACCTGTTCGCATTCCCAGTTTTCAATATTATGCTTGAGGAAGTTTTTATTTATATTCCCTGCATCCCATTGGAAGCCTAAAAATTGTTCAAATATCTTTTCCATTGATTTAGAGTGTATATGACATAAATATACATGTCAAGGTTTCTTATAGAGATCAATAGCGATTTCCATACCAAACGAAAAGCTCACCCGGAGCAGCCCAGTGGGCTGCGATCGGGTGCAGCGACGGGTTAAACGCTCTATTTTTTGTTACTGGTAGTCTATGCAAGAGAGAGATTCCCGCTGAGGTTCGCTGACAACTTTGAACCGAATCAGCTCATTGTTGGCATCGATCACCTTGAGCACCCAATTTTGGAACATAATCTTGTCGGACTTCTTCAGGTCGTAATAGACCTGCTGGAAGAAAGGCGTTCGTGCGTAATTGCCTCTCTGTGTATATTCCCGGTAGGTGATGTGTAGGATATCGCCCTCCCGACCAGCATAGATCAGTTCTTTTTCGACACACGGCACGAAGCTGACGTTGTTTTGAGAACTCCTGAGAGTTTGGTTAATCCCTCTTGGTTCCCATTTTGCTGCGAAGCATCCAAGCTGTACCATTTCGGATCCCACTACCGTTGCCTTTTCTTCTTCAAGGTTATAAGACGTGGACCTCGTGCAAAGATGATTCCAGCCACAGGAAACAAACGGAAGTAACAAAACGAACAATAAGGCTTTACGTATCATAGTCTCCCCTTCCTTCTTTACGCTATTAGCAAGTCATTGTTTCTGAATGAGTGAATTACCGTATAGACCATATTACTTATTATTTGTCTCGTTTATCAGTATTAATAGGCCTGTCTTAACCTTGGGAGACATGGCCAGTTGAAAATCTGTAGAGTTTTTATTTACATAAGGTGATACGGTTTCGTATGTCAAGCGAAATGTGTCCGTGTATATTTGAACGTTTTCAATAAATTATAACGAACAACGAGAAGTTTTACGCCTCACGCCACAAAAAAATCATGGGGCTTGAATTCAGGAACTTAATTTGTTATTTGCACACAATGTAAAAGTCAGAAGACTTCAGTCAGCGCTGCTGCAGACGCCCCCGTTTCGTTTCCCGGATGGCGGAAGTCCTGCAATTGGAATGCCCCGATCCTGCCGTTCTACGCACACGGGAACAGGATATCTTTGCCTGGCTGAAATTCCTCTTGGGCAGAGATTCTGCGGAGAAAGTGATAAAATTATTAACCAAGAGCCATTGTGATGGAAACCATACAGGATAGTGTCGGGATGCCAGCGGAGGAGATATCTTCCCTGCGCCTGCGGATAGTCGAACTTGAGAGGGCGGTGAGCGCCGAAAGATTGCATGCCGAAGAGGATTTGCGATGCAGCGATGATAAATATCGTATTATTCTCGATAATATGGAAGAGGCGTATTTCGAGCTTGACCTGGCCGGGAATATCACCTTCTTCAACAATTCGACATTGACAATGCTCGGCTACGACCGGAGCGAGCTGCTGGGGATGAATTACCGCAATTACGTGTCCCCCGATACGGACGTGGAACTGTACGACATTTTTAACAGAATTTACAAAACAGGAAAACCTGCGGAAATATTCGGCTATCCGGTTCTGCGGAAGGATGGGACTGTCCGGTTCCGGGAGATGTCGGCATCTCTTCGCAGGGATTACGCCGATCGCCCTATCGGCTTTCGGTGCCTCGCCCGCGATGTGACAAAACGAAAGTTGGCGGAAGATGCGTTGAAGCAGCGGGATGGCGAGTTGGAGATAAAATCCCGTTCTCTTGCGGAATCCAACACGGCCTTGAAGGTCTTATTGAAGCAGCGGGAAGAGGATCGGGTGGAACTCGAACGGAATGTGCTGTCCAATGTCCGTGAGATAGTCATGCCCTATATCGAAGAGCTGAAGAAAAGCCCCCTGAATCCGGGGCAGGCGGCAATGGTCGAGACACTGGAAGCGAATCTGCTGAACATAGTTTCCCCATTTTTACGCAACCTGACGCTTACACAATTCAATCTTACCGCACGGGAGTTCCGGGTGGCGAATCTCGTCAAAGAGGGACGAACCACGAAAGAAATATCCGACATGTTGAATATCTCGCCGGGGGCGGTCAATTTTCATCGCAACGGTATCCGAAAAAAACTGAACCTGAACACAAAAAAAATCAATCTCCGTTCGTATCTGCTTTCCCTGGCATAATAAACGGGCCGATAGGTCACTTACTAAATTTCGTAACGACTCAGGTTGTCAGGTTTACCAAGTTTCCAACTGCTGCATGTCGCAATTCCCTGTCTTTAATTGCTTTTTTATTAATATAAGTTTTTACCTGATATATTGCTGACAATTATTTAATATTGTATTATTCAGGGCGGCCTGTATCATAAAAAATCATCACAAACATTGCTTCGAAAGAGTTGTTTGCAGTGCAGGCAGTTAGTCGAACTGTTCGGTCACCCCAGTCTCAAACCCCGAATACTGGGAAACCGTTGTTTTGGCGTTTCTATCAGATGAGATATCTGGTCATTGCGAGAAGGCCAAAGGCCGACGAAGCAATCCCATAACCATTCGCTAACCCATAAGATTGCTTCGGACTGAAGCCATCGCAATGACAAGAAGTGCGTAAATTCAGAGCTTCTCGAAGCGGGAAGATCGGCATTGAAAGGGGATGCATTCATGAATATTGCCCAGTTTTTGATTGACAGCGCCGCCCGCAGGCCGGAGCACCCGGCGGTGATCTCCGGCGGTCGCGCGGTGACATACTCGGAATTGAACCAGCGTACGGATTCTCTGGCCTGGGGGCTCAGGGAAAAAGGGGTGGCTCCCGGTGACGTCGTGGTTTTGATGATGCCTAATTCCATTGACTGGATTACCGCCTATTATGCCCTTGCGAAGCTTGGCGCCATTGTTTTACCCGTCAATTTCCTTTATCGCACCGAAGAGCTGGCGCACATATTCCGGGATTCAGGCGCCCGGGCCTTTATCGGCAGCCCCGACTACCTGAATTATGCCTCTCCCCTGATCAGGGAATCGAACAGTTTTCATCTGGCCTTGGTTTCCGGAGTAGATGTGCCCGAGGGTTTCGAGCCTCTGGAAGGTTTGTTTCGGGAGCGTGGCACTTTTCCTGTCCATGCTGTACGGGACGACGATACCCTTGCCATCATTTACACAAGCGGCACTACCGGGTTGGCCAAGGGGGCCATGCTTACCCACCACAGTCTGGGGAGCAACGCCCGAACCATTGCCGACATGCGCTTTACCCAGTCCCAAGACGTCTGTCTGGGGGTATTGCCCCTCTTTCACATTTACGGTCAGACCAGCACCTTGAATGCGAGCATCTACCTTGGTCTTACCATCAGACTTTGGGCGCATTTTGACGAGGCGGAGGTGTTTGCGGCAATTGAGCAGGAAGAAAGCGCCATTCTGATTGCCGTGCCCACCATTTTTAACCGGCTGGCCGAAATGGCGGGTCAGAGACCTCCTGCCCGTTCGTCCCTTCGTTTTTGCGTTTCGGGAGGCGCCTCTCTGCCGGTGGAGGTATTGCAGCGGTTTGAAAAGGCATTCAATGTGACTGTTTACGAGGGGTATGGTCTGACTGAGTGTTCCCCGGTCTGTGTGGAAAATCCCTATGGCCGGCCCACCAAGCCCGGTTCCATCGGATTGCCTATTCCAGGTTTTCAGGCCCGTATAGTGGACGAGCAGGATCGGGATGTGCCGCAGGGGGAGGTGGGCGAGCTGATCATTCAAGGGCCCGGCGTCATGAAGGGGTACCTCAACCAGCCGGCGGCGACAAAAGAGACCCTGCGCGGGGGCTGGCTGCATACGGGAGATTTGGCGCGTCAGGACAAGGATGGGTACATCTATATAGTGGATCGTAAAAAAGAGATGATTATCCGCGGCGGCTATAACGTTTATCCCCGGGAGATCGAGGAAGTTCTCTATGGTCATCCTGCGGTGCTTGAGTGCGCAGTTATAGGTTTTCCCCATCAGGATCTGGGAGAAGAGGTGGCCGCGGTCATTGTCATTCGTCAGGGCGCTTCCGCTACGCCGGAGGAGATCAAACAATACGTAAAGGAAAGGGTTGCCCCTTACAAATACCCGCGGGTGGTGCGGTTGGTTCTCGAACTGCCCAAGACCAACACCGGGAAAATCCTTAAACGATCGATAGTGTTATGATTTATATGGCTGATATGGCAATAGCGAGATAATGTGTTCATAATAAAAAAGGAGGAGAACAGAAGATGAAAAAGCGCATGATAATGGCAATGATCACAAATAATATAAGGTTTTTACTTATATTTTCCTAATATTTATTTCATATTGCATTATTTGAAGCCCTCTGTATAATTTCAGCCATCAACATTATCAGACAAATCAGATGCATAATTGTTAGTTCTTTTGGAAGTATTGCGAAGGGATTTAATATTTTTATGTCGGTCGGTTCCGCGTAAGACTTCGGTGATCAAGCCGGTGTATTTCTTGGGGGATATATTACGGGTGTAGCTGTTGGAGTTGATCCAGGGTTTGCAGGTTTCGGCATACTTAGCGGATCTGCGGATCTTTTGTTAATGGTGGCGCGAATTACTATCAATCAGGCTGAAGAGATGAACAGACTCAACCATGCCCTTCTGAAAGAAATTGCCCGCGTTGCGCGGAGCGCCGACAATGATAATAATGCCAGGGTTCTGATCATTTCGGGTGCTGGCGGGAAGGCATATTGCGCCGGGGCTGAGCTGAAGGAGATATAACCTGATTCCGTAACACTACACTAGCAATTTTATTCAAGAAAAGGGGGAAATGCTATGAAGTTTAAAACAGAACTCTGCGAGATGTTAAATATTGATTACCCGATTATGTTGGCGGGAATGGCCAATGTGGCTACTGCCGAGCTGGTAGCGGCTGTCTCCAATGCCGGAGGAATAGGCGTTCTAGGTTGCACTTACAAGAGCTTGGATTGGATGGTACAAGAGATCAGAAAGGTCAGGAGTCTCACGGACAAACCATTTGGGGTTGACATAATTTTGCCTGCTGGCACTCCACCCAACACTGAAGGATTGGAGTTCCCCGAGGAACATATCCGGTTTGTGAATGAACTGAAGGAAAGGATGAATATTCCAGATGAGACCAAGGAAGAGTGGCCAGTGATCACTATGGAATATATTCATAAACAGGTGAAAATAGTGTTAGAGGAGAAAATTCCTTTATTCGTTACGGGCTTGGGCAATCCGGGTTTTATGATTTCAGACGCTCATGTACAAGGGATGAAGGTAGCCCAAGTCGTTGGCAATGTGAAAAACGCGAGGCGAGCAGCTGATGTTGGAGTCGATTTTATTATTGCCGCTGGTCATGAGGCAGGGGGGCACACCAGCAGAATCGGGACTTTGGCCCTGATTCCGCAGGTGGTTGACGCGGTGGATGTGCCAGTCGTGGCTGGCGGCGGGATAGGTGACTCGCGCGGATTGGTGGCGGCTTTGGCCTTAGGCGCGGTTGGTGTTTGGGTTGGTACGCGTTTCATCGCCACCCGTGAAGCGTGGGGACCCTTGGCCTACAAACAAAAGATATTGGAATCTACGGAGGAGGACACCGTTATTACCAAATCATATACCGGGAAAACGATGAGGGCCATCCGAAACAAATGGACCGATGCTTGGGCGGAATCCGGACTTCCTGCACTGCCGATGCACCTCCAGTTAGCACTGGTCAGAAACATTCGCCAAGCCTCTTTTGACGCGGGACGGGTGGATGTAATGACTATGCCCGCCGGTCAAATCATTGGAATGATAAAGGAGCTGAAGACAGCTAAGGAGGTCTTGGAGGAAATGGTACAAGGGGCCTCTAAAATATTGACCCAAGAGCTCAGATCAAGGATAAGTTTGGTTTAATTACCCCCCCAAACCGGACAAGGCGGGGCCAAGAAGTTTTAGAAAGTCGAATCTCGTAGGGATTATGTTCCCTGCCCCTTGGGGAGTTAGATGTTTTTGGTGATACCCCGCTACTTGTGGCCGGGTAGTTCATTCAAGGAATCGAACCAAAATTGTGCACATAAGCAATGTATGCATACATACTGGTAATGCCATTAAAATAAGGGAGGGATGTTTGGACAATGCTGCTTCTTAAAAAGGCCGAGAAAATGCAGTCAACTGTAGATTCTATCGTTTACTACCTCAATTGTCTGGGTGGTGTGGGAATTTTCATTGTAATGGTATTGATCTTATTGGATGTGAGTGGTCGTTATTTAATGAGCCGTCCCCTGCCTGGCGTTCTTGAATGGAGTCAGCTCATGCTTGTTTTTATTATATATATGCCTCTTGCATTTGTTGAGGCCCAAGGGGGCCACATTACGATTACTTTCTTGCAGTCTCGATTGTCAAAAGTATGGAGAACGAGAAGCGATTTTGCCATCAAAGTATTAGGTTTGTGCGTATTTAGCTTTTTAGCCTTCTTAACCTTCAACGCAACGGTGGAGGCCTTTCGCGACAAAGAGGTCGCTTTTGGGGATTTCCGTTTATACTTGTGGATTCCCAAAGCATCGATTTTCGTGGGCTGCTTGCTTTATTCTATTCGCCTACTATCCGATGTTGTTCTTGGATGTGTGAAACATTTAGAGAGAGGAGATAGATAATGGCAACTCCGCTTTGGGGCCTCCTGGGTATTATAGTCCTGATTTCTTCATTATTGTCGGGCATCCCGATCGGGTTAGCCATGTTGACGGTCTCGATTGGGGGCCTTCTGATTCTAACTGGGGTTACGCCTACCTTTTGGGTCCTGAAATCGGTCCTTTTCGAAGAATCGTTTCATTGGACTTTTATTGTCCTACCCATGTTCTTTCTCTTAGGCAATTTTACGTTGCACAGTGGCATGGGGGAGGAAACCTACAAGGCGGTGAACAAATGGATCTGTCATATCAAGGGCGGGTTGCTGATAGCGACAATTGCGGCCTGCACCGCTATGGGTTTCGCTTCAGGATCGAGCCTCGCCAACGCCGCCATGTTTACTCGACTGGCCTTGCCTGAGATGCGCAAGCATGGCTACAGCGTTTCCATTTCAGCGGGGGCCATAGCCGCGGCAGGCACTTTGGCCGCATTGATACCTCCCAGCGGGATGATGGTAATTTTTTGTGTTTTGACCGGTTCTTCACTTGGAAAGCTGATGATTGCCGGAATAGTGCCAGGGATACTGGTCGGGTGCGCGCTTATTGTAACTGTGAAACTGATTATCTGGATCAAGCCAGAGTTGGTCCCTCCGAAAACGACCAAAGTACCGTTTAGAGAAAGGCTGATCGCCAGCATTTGGATCGGGCCGGTGATCATCGTCATTTTGTCCATACTTGGTGGTCTTTACATGGGGGTCTTTACGCCAACAGAAGCCGGTGGCATGGGGGCAGCGGTTACCTTTGTCTATTTCATCATCAGACGTGGGTTCGACACTAGAAAGATATTGGAGTCCCTGCTGGATACGGCTAAAATTTCTAGTGCACTATTTATTATTATTATCGGCGCAATGGTGTTCAGCCGCTTCCTGTCCGTCAGTGGCAGTGTGGACATTTTTAGCAGTTTTATTCTAAACTTGCCGATCGGCAGATTATATATTCTTATATTGGTTATGGTTATTTATTTAATTCTTGGAACTTTTATGGAGGCCGTGGCTATCATGTCCATAACTCTTCCCATATTCTATCCGATACTGACCCATCTCGGATTCGACGGTACTTTTCTTGGTGTCCTTGTCGTGATGATGGTCGAGATCGGGGTTCTTACTCCTCCTCTAGGGACCAATGTCTTTGTCGTCAAGTCCGCCGCGGGCAGCATGGTCACTCTAGAACAGGTATATAGAGGCGTTATGCCGTTTGTTATCGCTTACTTAATCATGGTGGCTATCATTATTGCCTTCCCGCGGATTGTGTTGTTTCTGCCAGAACTGATGCGATGAGTTCCATTCGATGTTTTTGAAAGGTGAGGTAGTCTCTTATGGTTGTAAAGTTCTTGCAAAATTGGCAAAAGGATTTGTTGTTGTGCCCGTTTTTTAAAATTACTTGGGTCCGGCTTGTCCGGTTAGGGGGATTTTAATTTCAAAATACATTTACGGTGTTATGAAGGAGGCGAAAAATGACAAATCTTCATTCAACAAAAAAAGGGGCGTGGTGGATTGTTCTGGTTAGCTTGATGATGTTGGGTTGCTTGTTAGTTGGCCCATTAGGGAACGATGCCTTGGCGGCTGGAAACACAATCGAGCTTAAGTTGGTTACCTATGTGCCACAAGGCGGGGGAAGCATCCCTGAAGCGTTGGCTGCGTTCGCCGATGGAGTTAAAAAACGGACCAATGGCAAGGTTACGATAAAGATCTTCTGGAGCGGGTCGCTAGCCAAGATCACAGAGATTCCCGGGGCAGTAAAAAGCGGTCTGGCCGACATGGGATCGGTGGTTGGTTTTTACCACCCAGAGATGTTTCCCTATGACTTTGGAGCCAGTCTCGACACAATGGTTTTGGCCGGGATGAAGAGAGGTGGCTGGATTAAGCCCTACCGTAAACTTTATGATGAGTTCCCAGAGGTGCGTAATACCTTCGAGAAACAGAACCAGCGGATGATCGCCTTTTGGGAGTACGACAAAGTCAGTATTCTTAGCACCAAACCGATAAGGAACCTTGCCGACGCCAAGGGCATTAAGATACGAACCTCTGGCAAGGTGCTTCCGTCGATCTATAAGGCCGCGGGAATGATTCCCGTCGTCATTCCCTCCACTGATGCATATGACGCGGCTTCCAGGAACATGATTGACGCCATCATGGCCACCGCTGATCAGGCAATCAGCTATCGGTGGTACGAGCCTTGCAAATATTTTATTGAGATCCCCATGTTTGGGACCTCATTGGTTTATTTCCTCTCGATCAATCTGGACACCTGGAAGAAGCTGCCGGCCAGCGAGCAGAAAGTGATCTCAGAGGAGGGAGAAGAGCTTACAGCTGCCTACCCGATGCGCATGGAATCGGTTGATGCGAAATTTCGAGAGCTTTTCAAGAAAAAGGGCGGAGAAGTTATCACTTTTTCTGAGGATGATCAGAAAGTATGGAAGACCAGGGTGGCCAAACCAATCTTCGATGATCATATAGACCAGCTTGGGAAAAACAACGTCGCTCGTGGCAGGGAAATATTCGAACGGTTTGCCGAACTCATCAAATACAAGCCGTGACCGAAGCTGGGGGAAAAGTTTTTGGCTGAGGATTATGTCAAGAACGTCGAAAAATTGGGCAAGCCCAGGGGGAAAGAAATCTTGCAGAGATTGGCCGAGCTTGTCGGTTATGAGCTATGAAACGCACAGTAACGGGACTGGATGGTATTATGGAAAAATTAGAAGTAAATTAGGAGGATGTTATGAAAAAGATCACGTTCCTATGTTTTTTCACAATCTTGATGGTGATCATCTGTCTGGTTTATGAGCCATCAATTATGAAGGCCGAGGCTGGCACAGATAAGGCGATTGAACTCCGCCTAGCGACATATGCACCTGTGGGAGAAGGAAGCATCTCCGAAGCGTTGGCTGCTTACGCCGATGAGGTTAAAAAGCGGACCAATGGCAAGGTTACGATAAAGATCTTCTGGAGCGGGTCACTTGCCAAGATCACAGAGATTCCCGGGGCAGTAAAAAGCGGTATGGCCGACATGGGATCTGTGGTCGGTCAGTACCACCCGGAGATGTTTCCCTATGACTTTGGAGCCAGTCTCGATATAATGGCTTTGGCCGGGATGCAGAGAGGTGACTGGATTAAGCCCTACCGCAAACTTTATGATGAGTTCCCAGAGGTGCGTAATATCTTCAAGAAACAGAATCAACGGATGATCGCTTTTTGGGAGTACGACAAAGTCGGTATTATTAGCACCAAACCGATAAGGAACCTTGCCGACCTCAAGGGCGTTAAGATACGATCCCCTGGCAAATACTTTTCGAAGATCTATAAGGAAGCGGGAATGATTCCCGTCGTCCTTCCCTCCACTGATGCATATGACGCGGTTTCCAGGAACATGGTTGGCGCCATTAGCTCAACCCCCGATACGGCGATCAAATATCGGTGGTACGAGGCATGCAAGTACTGGGTCGATATTCCTATGTTTGGGACCTCATTAGTTTATTTCCTCTCGATCAATCTGGATACCTGGGAGAAGCTGCCGGCTAGGGAGCAGAAAGTGATCTTAGAGGTGGGAAAAGAGCTTACAGAAGGCTTCCCGATGCGCATGGCACAGGTTGATGCGCAATTTCGAGAGCTTTTCAAGAAAAGGGGCGGAGAAATTATCACCTTTTCTGAGGGTGATCAGAAAGTATGGAAGGCCAGGACTGCCAAACCAATCTTCGATGATTATATAAACCGGGTTGAGGAAAACAACGTCGCTCGCGGCAGGGAAATATTGGAACGGTTTGCCGAACTCATCAAATACAAGCCGTGACCGAAGCTGGGAAAAAAGTTTTTTTGCGTTTGAGTTTAACCAGCGTGAGCGGGGATAGGGAGCTGAAACCCTCGCTGGCGCTTGGCAAGGATGGACAAGAAGTGGGGAAACACAGCAAATCGGTAAAATAACAGATTAGAGGAGCCATGACGGGCCGCTATCGGAAAGCCAGCGTCCACGTTTAGAAGAAATGGAGAACGTAATGACTCAGCGAGATTTTGGCCCTTTGGCGGGGATCAGGGTTTTAGATGTAGGTGTAAACATTGCTGGACCTTTTGGTGCTACCCTGCTGGGTGAATTCGGAGCCGAGGTCATAAAGATTGAACTCCCTGGAACAGGGGACACGATGAGGCACATGGTTCCTCTTTATGAAAACAAATCTCTGAGCTGGGTTGTCCTTGCGCGAAATAAGAAATCGATCACTCTTGATATAAGAAAGAGGAAGGGGCAGGAGATACTGAAACGCTTGGTTAACGTTTCTGACGTTTTAGTGGAGAGTTTCAGACCCGGAACCATGGAGAAATGGGGCCTCGGCCTTGATCAGCTTCATGAAATCAACCCAGGTTTGATTATGATTCGGGCGACCGGTTTCGGACAGAGTGGACCTTATAAGGACCGGGGCGGATATGACAGGGTAGGTGCCGCGATGGGCGGCATGACCTATCTTACAGGCTTCCCAGATTCGCCGCCTGTTCGGGTTGGGCTGAATATCTGTGACCAAATCACCGGCCTGTTCAACGCTCTCGGGGCTTTGTTGGCCTTGTATCATCGCGATAGAAGATCCGATGGCAAAGGAAACAAAGGACAGTCGGTAGACATCAGCTTGTATGAATCGATTTTTCGGCTACTGGAGTCCGTGGTGGCCGATTACGACAAGCTTGGGCTGATACGGGAAAGGGTCGGAAACGCAAATGAGATTGTTGCTCCAGCGGAGAACTTTGAAAC
Organism: Syntrophales bacterium; assembly: GCA_023229765.1. Taxonomy (NCBI): domain Bacteria; kingdom Pseudomonadati; phylum Thermodesulfobacteriota; class Syntrophia; order Syntrophales; species Syntrophales bacterium. Next base: position 42,688 of record JALNYO010000012.1, read on the forward strand.
AAAAGATGGCAAGTGGGTTGTTTTTGTAGTGACCAGCAATAAACTATTCCACCGTTTTTTGGTCACCATCGGCCACGCGGAGCTGATCGATGATCTGAGGTTTAAGTCAAATCCACAAAGAGTCAAGAATAGGGATGCCCTTCACCGGCTCAGCGCGGATTGGTTCAAGAACAAGACATTTTCAGAGATCAACGAAATTTTTCTGAAAGAGGGGCTTCCTTTTGGGCCGGTCTACAACATAAAGGATATATTCGAAGACCCCCACTACCGCGCCCGGCACAACATCATACAGGTAGATGACCCAATAATCGGACCCGTGAAGATGCAAAATGTAACACCAAGACTCTCCCTGACCCCTGGACGGGTGGTGACCAGCGGCCCCGAACTGGGTCAGCACAACACCGAAATTTACGGGAAACTTTTAGGCCTTACGGGAGAGGATTTAGATGCTTTCAAGAAAGAGGGCATCATATAAGCTATAAGGTGGGCGATCAAGATTGGCCTCATCATGTCTAAGATTGCCGCTTGGAAACGTTGCTTCATGATTTTAGATCGGGATAAAGCATGATTATAAAGCTCCTCGGCATTTGTGGCAGCCCTGTGAAGAACGGAAACACTCAAGCTTTGTTGGAAGAGGGCCTGCGAAGCGTGCAGCAAACCGGGCAGGTGGAAACGGATAGTGTTTCCTTGGCCGGGATGAGAGTCGAGGCCTGCAAGCATTGCAACTGGTGTGTGCGCAACCAGGCAGAAGACAAGTTTTGTGCCATTGAGGACGAGATGGAGAGCCTTTATGCAAAGATGATTTCTGCTGATGGCATAGTTATAGCCACACCCGTTCACGCCGGAAGGCTCAGTGGGATAATGGCCAACGCTCTTGATCGAATGAGGGTCTTCAAGTACGGCAGGGTCTACGGCGGTAAGTTAGCCTTTAAGGTAGGCGGAGGCATGGCTGTGGGCTTCGTGCGCGATGGCGGATTGGAGATGACACTTCTGAGCCTTGCCGCTTTCTTTGAGACCTTTGAGATGATCATCGCAGGCAAAGGTGCCACCGGGTTAACGAGCCTTAATGGCACTGGTAGGCTCAAGAAAGGGGTGAGGAAAATGGTTCTTGAGGACGAGTACGGCCTCCGGAGTGCCCGGAAATTGTGCGCCCGCGTCGTTGATCTCTCTCGACGGCTCAAAGGCTGCCAGATAGAGAACTAATATTGAAGAAAAATGTGCGAAGAATTTGAGCGCGTGAGTCGGAGTAGTCCCAATAAGGTACTGTAACTTTACAAAGCCAGTGAAGAAATACAAAATATTTAGGAGGTCAGGTGATTATAATACCAGATTTGATTAGGCGAAGCGTGAGGCGGTACAGGGACAGAGTCGCAGTAGCTTATAATGGTCAAGAGATAACCTTTGGTCAGTTTATGGATAGGGTAAATCGGCTGGCCAATGGCCTGAGAGGGCTTGGATTAAAAAAGGGCGACAACGTGGCTATCCTCATGGGCAACTATCCGATTATGGTAGAGTCCCAGTTTGCCCTATCTATGGCTGGGATGGTGTATATTAGGACCAATCCCCGCCTTTCGGCCAAAGAGTACCTGAGGATACTCAATGATTCTAAAGCCAGAGGCATATTGGTGGGAAACGAGTTTGGGGACATTATGGCGGAGGTGGCCACTGAGCTTCAACACGCCGAATTCATTATCTATGACGGTAGTGGGGCTAAAGGGTGGATTAACTATGAGGAAATAGTTGATCAGAGTCCTAATGATGATCAGTGCGTTAAAATTTCGAGCGAAGATTACAATTCGTTGCGGTATTCATCTGGAACTACGGGCCACCCGAAAGGAATATTACACACGGAAAGAAGCCGGATGGCCTCTCTAATTAACGTGTTAGTAGACACACCGATTAGTGATGAGGATGTTATGTTACATGTGAGTTCGCTTTCACATGGCAGCTCCCTCTACTTTCTAGAGTGTTTTGTCCAAGGGGCAAAAAGCATAATTTTGAACTCATTTGACCCTGAAAGTTTCTTTCATACAATTGAGAAAGAGCGCGTTACCAAAACCTACCTTGTTCCGACCATGATTAGCATGCTCTTGGATGCTGATAGGCATGATCAATACGACCTCTCCAGTTTGGATTGCGCGATTTATGCCGGTTCGCCTTTGGCGCCACAGAAATTGAGAGAAGCCATCGGAGTCTTTGGCAATATCTTCCATCAGGTTTACGGTCTTGGCGAGGCACCCAATGTGATTACTTCCCTCAACAAAAAGGATCATCTAGCTTTTATGGAACGGGCGGAAAAAAAGGAGCAATTGTCTGCTGGTCGCGCCTCACTGCTCTCTCTGGTCAAGATTGTTGATGAGGCTCGCCGCGAGTTGGGGCCGGGAGAAGTAGGCGAAATTGTTATTAAGAGTGATCAGTTGATGAAGGGATATTGGAACTTGCCTCAAAAAACCGAAGAAAGCTTTCATGAGGGATGGTTCTACACTGGCGATATAGGTATGAAGGATGAACTGGATTATCTGTATGTGGTGGAGAGAAAAAAAGATATGATCATCAGTGGGGGCTTCAATGTTTATCCAGCGGAGGTGGAACGCGCGATCTGTTCTCATCCTGCGGTTTCAGAGGTTGCGGTAGTCGGCATCCCGGATGAAAAATGGGGAGAAGTGATAAAAGCGTTTGTGGTTATCAAACGGGGCATAAAAGTCAGCGAAGAGGAGATTATTAATGTGTGCAAGGAAAATATTGCCAGCTTCAAGAAACCAAGGAGTGTTGAGTTCGTGGACTCCTTGCCTAAAACCGCAACAGGCAAAATCCTGAAAAAGGAACTGAAACTTAAGTCTGATAAAAAGTAGGAGTAATAACAATGGTGCTATGCCATGGGTGGCACAAGACATGATAACTTTAGACTCTTGATGCCTCTAAGATGAGCAAAGGCTTGTTTTGGGACAGCCTGTAGGTGGAAAGAAAGGTAGTAGTAGAGAAGTGGTACAACCCTTAAAACATTTTAGAATACTTGATATCTCTCGTAACATTCCGGGGCCTTATTGCACGATGCTCTTGGCGGATCTTGGAGCTGAGGTGATTAAAATCGAAGACCCTGCTGGAGGTGAGGTTATCAGAGATCTAATCCCAGGACTTTATGAGGCGGTCAATAGAAATAAACTGGGGTTAACATTAAACTTGAAATATTCAGCGGGCAAGGAAATTTTTTACAACTTAGTGAAGAAATCACATGTCGTTGTAGAAGGGTTTAGACCAGGTGTAGTAAACAAACTTGGCGTGGATTATGAAACGTTGAAGAAGATTAATCCATCACTGGTTTATTGCTCGATTTCTGGATACGGACAGACAGGACCCTATCGTACCCGTCCAGGGCATGATATTAATTATGCGGCAATGTCTGGAGTCCTCTCCCTGCCAGGTAGTATGGGAAAACCACCGCAAAGAGCTTCACTGCCGTTGGCCGATCTAAGCGGGTCTATGTTCGCAGCTATTTCGATACTGGCAGCATTGCTGGATGAAAAGGGAAATGAGGAGAAGGGGACATATATCGATGTATGTATGTTGGAATGTTTGATGTCTTGGACAAGTGTTAGGGCAGGCTCTTTTGTACTCAGAAACGAAGATCCAATTCCGGAAGAAATGGGGCATTTGACACCAAATAACGATTCATACACTTGTAAGGATAACAAGGGATTAAGTTTCGGGGCATTTGAAGATCATTTTTGGAAAAAGTTATGTGTTGCCCTTGAAAGAGATGATCTGATTAAAGACCCCAGATTTTCAACGCATGGATCAAGGATCAAAAACTTTAAGGAACTGAAGTCCATAATACAGAAATGCATTGGTAAATATGACAGAGGATTTTGGTTGGAACGTTTTGGGTCAACAGATGTCCCATTTGCCCCTATTTACACTATTAAGGAATCTTTTGAAGACCCACACATTTTGGAGCGAGAGCTCCTTGAAATTATTGAAGACAATAATGGAAAAAGGCTTCGGCAAATCCTCTATCCTGGAAAATTCTCTGAAAAGCGACCAATGGTGAGGCTACCCCCTCCACGGGTAGGTGAACATACAGAGAAAATTTTGAAGGAGTTGGATTATAGTCGTAAAGACATAGACATGTTTAGAAGCAAGGGGATAATTTGAAGGTCTGTGCTGTTGGGTAAGCAATTGTTGAGAGAGTGTTTTGCCTGTAATTTCCCGTCTTTTTGCTGCACTCAAGGCACAAAAAGCCCGGCGGGTTTCTGGGATTCAGCCTCTGAGTCTCGCTCGTGCCGCATGGGGCAAGTGCTTGCAACTTTTAAGTAAGCTTTTAAGTAAATAATATGAATCTGTATTAATGGAAAGGAGTTTAAAAAATGGATGACAAGGGATTACCTGGGAAGTTCTATGAGGAATTCACTATCGGTGAAGAATTTACTACACCCTCAAGAACCATAACAGAAGCGGATGTGGTTAATTTTGCCGGTATTTCGGGAGACTTTCATCCTTTACACATGGATGAAACATATGCGCAAAAGAGCATTCATAAGGGAAGGATTGCCCATGGTAGCTTAGTTATAACGATTGCTACTGGGTTATTAGCTCGATTGGGCCTATGGGAAAGTACGGCAGTCGCAAATCTTGGATACGAATGGAAGTTTCAAAAAGCTGTAAAAATTGGGGACACTATCACAGTCAAGCTCAGTATTGTGGACAAAAAGGAAACTAAAAAGAAAGAGACCGGAATTATCCAGAGGGGTATCAAGATAATTAATCAGAACGGTGAGACTGTTGTCTCCGGAGGCTCACCTTTTCTTGTTAAGAGAAAAATAGTGTGAAACTAATGTAGTAATTGGTTAATTTGAGGGACAAAAATGAATTTCATGTTAAGCGAAGATGAAAAAATGTTTCAAGATAATTTTCGCAAGTTTGTGCAGAGGGAGATTGCTCCTTTAGTGGGTGATGCTGAGGAAAAGCACAGGTTCCCGGTCGAGCTATTTCCGAAGCTGGGCAAGCTTGGGTACTTAGGCATAAGATTTCCTGAAAAATACGGTGGCGCAAACGCGAATATGCTTACGGAGTGTATATGGGAAGAGGAAATGGCCCGCGTAAATGTTGGTATTTCTACATCAATCGGCCTTGGTTCAGCTATCGCCTTTCACGCAATTAATGAGTTTGGAACCGAGGAGCAGAAAAGGAAATTCTTGTTACCTGGAAACCAAGGCAGATTGATTGGTGCAATCGCAATTACGGAACCAAATGCGGGATCAGATGTCGCCGGGATTCAGACCAATGCAAAAAAGGATGGGGAATTCTATATTCTTAACGGGTCAAAAATGTGGATTACTAATGCGACAATAGCTAATGTTATTGTGGTGATTGCTTATACCGATAGAGATAAGGGCCCTGATGCAGGTATAAGCATGTTGATCGTTGAAAAAGAGACTCCCGGGTTAACATCCAAAAGTATAAAAAAGATGAGTAGCAAGTCAGCGGATACTGGTGAGATTAATTTTGAAAATTGTATTATTCCGAAAGAAAATTTACTTGGGAAAGAGGGTATGGGCCTACGGAATTTCTCTGATGCGTTCTTAGGTGGACGCCTTTTAAATGCAGCGAGAAGTTTGGGTAACAGTGAAGCCTGTTTTGAAATCGCCAAGAAATATGCCTTGGAACGCATTCAATTTGGAAAACCTATCTGCAAGTTCCAGGCCATTAGATTTAAGTTGGCAAGTATGGCGGTGGAACTTGGTTTGGTCCGTACTTATGTATGGCAAGCAGCAAGGATGTATGAAGCGGGTAGATTGTCCAGAAAGATCGCTTCAACAGCAAAACTATATGCCAGTGAAATGGCTCAAAGGGTTGCTGCCGAGGCGATGCAAATTCATGGTGCATATGGGATTTCGGAGGAATACGACATTGAACGGCGTTTTCGAGATGCACGCACCATGACTGTAGGAGAAGGGACATCTGAAATCCAGAGGATGATTGTTGCTCACGAGATAGGTCTTTAATGTGAAGTATAGGAGGTAGGGAAATATGGAGCAACTTGAAACGAAAGTCGGAAATGTTGGAGAAGGGAAAATATTAGTTCGCGGATACCCCTTACAGGATTTGATAGGCAGCCTGTCCTATGCAGGTGTATTATTTTTGGTCTTAAAAGGAGACTTGCCTACTGAAAATGAAGAAAAGATGATGAACGCAGTGCTAACAGCTATAACGGATCACTTCTTTGTAAACGCCGCTGTGCCTGCCGCACGTTTTGTTGCAACAGGGAATCCTAATTTTCCTACTGGGGCTATTGCTGCAGGAATTTTAAGTCTTGGTTCTGTAACAGGATCTCCTCAGGGCTCTGGCGAGTTTGTGGAAGAATCTTATCGGCATATGAAGGAAAAGGATTTGAGCATTGGAGATGCGGCCGCTGAAATAGCCAGTTCCTGCAAAGAGAATAAGGTTAGGATTCCGGGATTTGGCCATCGTTCACACCCTGAGGGCGATCCTCGTGCCATGAGGCTTCGCAAACTTGCTGAGGAATATGGAGTTGTGGGTGAGAAGATTCGATTATATGAGGCGATTAATAAGGAAACGGTAGCGCTATCTGCAGGCAAATTGCTGCCAATTAATGTTGACGGAATGATGGGGTGCATACTTGCTGAGCTAGGTATTAATCCTCTTTGTATGGGCGGTATTGGTGCGATATCGTTTATGCCGGGGATAATTGCTCATACTGTTGAAGAAATAGAGGCCCCTGAACGCAGTAGTATTAGGAGATTTTTTAATCAGTATATTGATGCAAAATATACAGGTCCCGCTGAACGTGAGGTACCTAAAGAACGATTGAAATGAAGTGACAAACGAAGGAGGAGCGTATGTTTTCGTGTATGTCGATTAATATGGTAGGTAATGTGTGACTTTCTTGTAATGGTTACCGTAAACAGATGGTAATGCTCCGGGAATATCTCGTTTTTTCAGATGCAAAGGTGTTAGTTCAGGAATCACGAAAATGTAATCTGAAAATGGTGGCGTATTGAATGAGAAAATATTTATTATTTCCTTGTTGTAGTTCTGTAGAGTCCTGTTTGAGGAATAGTTTTTAGGAGGAGATCATACGTGAGAGATCTTTACAGTCAGTTTACCCCGCTTAGTTTTGAGGGGGAGAACAAGGTATTGAGTCTAACAGAGGCTATAAGGAGATTCATTCGGCCCGAGATGAGTCTTCATTTCATGTCCATGCATTGGCGCCCCAATGCGATTATTTATGAACTGTTTCGCCAGTTTCATAAGAAAGATCCCAAATTTATTTTTATAGCCACATTTGTGATAGGGCCTGCAGTAATTTGTTTTCACAGCGGAATGGTAAAAAAAGTGATAACAACTTTTTTAGGAGATTCCCATCCGTTTCCTGGTCCTAACCCGGTTTACGTTAACTTATTCAGAGATCGGAAGTTGGAGATCGAAAACTGGTCAGTATTGAGTCTTAACCAGCGGCTTATGGCCGGAGCAATGAACCTTGGGTTCTTTCCAACAAGATCTATTCTCGATAGCAGTATGGCAGATGAGAATAGCGAGAGTTTTTCTGTAGTTGATAGCCCTTTTGATGCTGGGAAGAGGGTGGGTGTAGTGAAGTCATTAAGGCCTGATCTTTCTTTGGTGCATGGGCTTGCAGCCGACCAATATGGAAATACTATTCTCGCGCCTCCTTTTGGAGAAGATATCTATGGAGTTTTAGCGAGCAAGGAGGGTGCCATCGTCACTGTTGACAGAATTGTATCTTCAGACTTGATAAGAAAGTATTCTCACATGGTAAAGTTACCAGGACATTTGGTAAAGGCGGTTTGTGAGGTTCCATTTGGTGCGCATCCAAATGGGGTGAACAACCAGAAAGTGCCGGAAATCGAAAATTATAGTGATGATATTGACTTTTTCATCGACATCAGAAAGGCATGCAAGAAGCAATCAAGTTTGGATTTATGGATTGAGGATTGGGTTCTTGGATGTGAGACACATCAGGATTATTTGAGAAAATTGGGATATGGCAGGATCAATTCTCTCAAAGGGAGAACGCAATCTGATTCATGGATGTATGAAGTAAATTGTTTAGTTGACGATGCTGTAATTAATAAAGAGCTAACGTCCCCTGAATTGATGATTTGGATTTGCGCTCAAAAAATCATCGAAAAGGTGAAAAATGGAGGATACAAGCTAATTTTGCCTGGAGCGGGTTTATCTAATCTTGCAGCGTGGATGGCCCATTATCTTCAAGACAGCAATTGCGACCTTTCTGTAAACCTCATTTCAGAATGGGGATATGGTGGATACCATCCTCAGCCCGGAAATCCTTTTCTGTTTAATGATGCTAATAGTCGGACTTGCAAGTTCTTGAGCGATGTTGGGATGACTCTAGGGTGTTTTTTCTCTGGGTATGAAAATAATGAGTGTTTGGGTATACTTGGTGGAGCTCAGATAGACAAGAATGGAAACATTAATTCAACTCGGATTCCGCCAATGACTTATATCACGGGATCAGGGGGCGCAAACGATGTTGTGTCTGGCGTTAAGGAGGTTGTCGCTGTAATTTATCAGGACAAAAATAGATTTGTTGAGAAGGTCCCATACATTACAAGCCCCGGGTGCAGGGTAAGCACTGTAGTGTCGCAACTGGGGGTGTTTGAAAAAAGTGAAGAAAATGGCGAATTTTGTCTCACAGCATATTTTTCAAATGCTCAAACAGACAGAGAGGAGATAATTAGTAGCATTAAAGAGAATTGTGGATGGGAATTGAAAGTCTCCTCCAAAATAGAGAGAATTATTCCTCCTACTAATGACCAATTACAGCTTCTGAGAATGTTTGATCCATGGGCATATTTTGTCAAATAAGGGTTTCTCACAAATGATCTTGGATGGGTGGAGTCTATGACAATCCACTTTATGAAAAGGTAATGGAAATATTTACAATATTAGAGAAGAGGGGTATGCAAAAAAACGTTTTCTACTTCAAATTACAAAGAGCAGTGGATATGTATCTGAAGGTATAATCGGGAGGGTGGATATGGGTAATAAAGTTATTTCCTTATCAAATAAAATTGCTATGGTGACAGGGGCAGGAAGAGGGATCGGGAAAAGTATCGCTTTGGGATTTGCAGAAGCGGGGGCGGATGTGGTTTTGACAAGTCGCACGTTATCTGAAATTGAAACCACCGCTGATGAGATCAAGAAAATCGGAAGAAAGGCGCTTCCGATAGTATGTGACGTCGGTAAGTCAACAGAAGTAAAAAACCTTGCTCGGGCTGCGATAGACGAATTTGGTCAGGTTGATATACTGGTGAACAACGCGGGGATTAGCCCATTTGTAGTGCCGATTGAGGATTTGGGGGAAAATGGATGGGATAAAATCCTTAACATTAATTTGAAAGGCGTATTTTTGTGTTCACAAGAGATCGGTAGAGACATGATAAAGCGTCATTCTGGAAAGATAATTAACATGACATCTATCGGTGGAGTAGTAGGCTTTCCTGGCCAGGTTGCCTATTGCGTGAGCAAGGCTGGGATTATTATGCTGACAAAGATGTTTGCTAAGGAGTGGGGCAAGTATAACATAAACGTAAACGGGATTGGACCAGGTATGGTCGAAACAAAACTCACGGAGAAATACCGAGATAACCAGGAGCTGGTAAAGAATCGTATTGAGAGTACTCCGTTAAGACGCTTTGCAAAACCTATGGATATAGTAGGAGGGGCACTTTTCCTAGCCTCTGATCTTTCAGATTATATGACCGGGCAAACTATTTTTATTGATGGCGGAAGGCTGGTTGCATGATGAGAACCATGGCGGCTAAGATTTTGTAAACTCCTTTTTATGGTAGCGACAATGCCTTTTGCTTTCTGTTGAGACTCAATATAAGATTTACAGTCGTCATTTACTTACGAACAGCAAAATGGCGAATTCTGACTTTTAACGAGGACGTCAAATTTCCCCGCCGAAGTGAAATTCTTTAGCATTGGAGGGGTTAAAATAGAGTAAGAAAATACAATTTATGAAGGAGGCGGAAATAAGATGAGAACAAAAGAAGAATACATTGAAGGACTGAACAAGATGAAGAGAAACCTCTTCATCGGCGGTGAAAAGATCGGGCGTGACGATGAGCGGTTCATCCCGAGTTTCAATGTCATGGGGAAGACCTTTGAACTGGCCCAAATGGCTGAATACGAGGGTCTCATGACGGCCACCTCGCACCTGACCGGCGAAAAGATCAACCGGTTCTGCCACATTCACCAGAACAAGGAGGATCTTCACAAAAAGCAGGATATGACAAGGTTCATATGCCAGGTTGTGGGCGGCTGCACGCAGCGTTGCATGGGGGTCGATGCGTCGAATGCCATCTATACCGTCTCCTATGAGGCAGACAAACAGAACAAAGGCGCTACCCAATACCATGAGAATTTTAAGAAGTGGCTTGAACGGTTTCAGAGGGAAGATCTGGTCGGATGCTGTGCTCAGACCGACGTCAAGGGTGATCGAATGCTGCGACCGCACGAGCAACCCGATCCCGACTCGTATGTCCACGTGGTGGAAAGGAAAAAGGATGGTATCGTCGTCCGGGGCGCCAAGCTTCATATCTCGGAATCGGCGACTGCCGATGAAATCTTGGTTTTACCGACGCGCGCGCTGCTGAAGGAGGACAAGGATTACGCCGTCTCCTTCGCCATCCCCGGCGATTGGGACGGATTGAAACAGTTGGTGACGATCCACAACTTTCGCGACAGAAAGCACTTCCCCAAGGGATTCAATGCGGGGAGCAACGACTCCTATCTGATCTTCGACAATGTTTTCGTCCCTTGGGAGCGGGTTTTTCTCTGCGGCGAATACCAGCATGGCGGAATCATGGCTCTTCTCTTTGCGCTGTTTCATCGTCACAGTTATTCCGGCTGCAAGCCGGCCCTTGGAGACCTGCTGTTGGGGGCCTGTGCGCTGGCCGCCGATGCCAACGGCATCAGCAAGGCCAAGCATGTGCATGAGAAACTGGCGGAGATTATAAAGATTAGTGAACTGGGTTACGCTGCCGGTTTTACGGCTTCCGAACTGGGAAAGCCGGAAGTTTTCATACCGGGGAAGGGTTTTGTCCCCTATGGTCCGGGCAATTATATTCCCCATTCCATTTATTGCAATGTGGGCCGGTGTCTCACCGGCGAGGCGGTCTTCCACGAGATGGAAATGTTGGCCGACATTTCCGGCGGAATTCCGGCCACCTTTCCTCATGAAGAAGAATTCGTCAACCCTGAAACGGCGAAATTGGCCAAAAAATACACCACCAGAAGCGGCAACATGTCGCCGGAGAATCAGGCACAACTCTGGCGCCATATAGGCGATTTGGCCTGCTCCGCCAAGGGAGGAATCTCCTGCTTTGGCGCGCTCCATGGCGGTGGATCTCCTAGAATGGAAACTATTGCCATTACGAGCCAGTACGATATCGAACCCCGCAAGGAGATCGTGAGAAAAGTGGCGGGTATGACAAATGATTGATGCCGTTTATGCGGGTTTTCCCCTGAACAGGATTATTTATTCTCATACAGTTTAGGGCGATCGGGCTGGTAGAAGTGGGTGTGGTCAGCGTGGATGAAGGGGGCAAGAGAATGTGGCTCGGTTTGGACGACCCATGAGATCCTTTGAGACCTTCCATATGGCTGGCATCTACTGGTATCGCTATGATGAAAACGAAGGGGAAGAAAATCGGCCCGGCGGGTCTGTCGTAATGATGGCGGATCCTATGGGTTGTGAAGCTACTCTCCCAAGGGGCGTGGCTTGCCGGGAAGGGTGTGCTTATATCCCTTCGTCCGCCCACAAGGCTATAGTTTGGAAAAAGAGTTGTTGATTCGTTAAAGTAAAGAAGGAAAAGTCATGAGCGAGTAGGTTGTTACCTACGTCAATAATTTGAGGAGGAAGGCAATACGCAAGTTGATCTAAATTCAAAAGTAGCTTTTGTGTGGGGCTCAACCAGTGGGATTGGTAAGGCTATAGCTTTGGAAATGGCAAAAAATGGGGCTGATATCGTATTAACCGGGAGATCGGAAAAATCAGCCACAGAGGCAATGGAAGAGATCGGACGATTAGGCCGCAATGTTATTTTTGAAAAGGCTGATTTGAATGAATACCAGGATATGAAGAAAGCGGTGGATGATGCTTTAGCAAAGCTTGGTAAAATTGATATTTTGGTCTCCAGCGGTGGAGTCGTTGGGAGCGGCCTAAAATCTGAATTTTTCACAAAGACAGACCCAACTGACTATTTAGCATGGACCAAGAGATGGGCATCAAGGTTATATAGCGTGAAGGCCGTTGTGGATCATATGGTAGAAAGGCAGCAGGGTAGAATTGTCCTCATCAGTACCGATGCGGGGAGAGTGCCTACTCCGGCAGAGGTTATGGCCGGGAGTATGGGGGCTGCTGTAGTTATGGCAACCAAGATTCTTGCCCAAGAATTAGCCCGATACAAGATACGGGTTAATGCCATCTGTATAACAGCCATGGAGGGCACTCCAAGTTACAATTATGCGGCTCAGCAGTCAGAATCCTTGGCCGCAATATTTAAGAAAGCTTTAGCAAAGCAACCATTCCGAGTCACTCCTGAGCATGTGGCAAATGCTGCTTTGTTCTTATGCTCAGATGAATCCAATGCCATTACTGGACAGATTCTGAGTGTGAATGGCGGGCTATCTTTCTCTGGTTAAAAAAACAGGGGGGAGTTTAATTATTACGATTAAATCCCATCTTTACCTCTTTTCGATTAATCCCTCTTGGGGAGGGGTTAATCGTCTTCACGGCCTGGAAAGGCTTAATTCAATCAGGCGTGAGTTAGCTCGCCTGTGTTGCGAATTACTATCTGGAACGCGTAGTAGCTGCGTGCTCTATCTCCAGCTCTCTACCTTCCTATTAAAGGGAGATTTGATTAGATGGAATTCAAATATAATGTGAGGGATTTGCGGTTTATTCTGAAGGAATGGCTTCCCATGGAGGAAGTTATGGCCTGTGACCGTTTCAGGGACAACTACGGTCTGGACGATGTCGATATGTACCTGAACGAGGGGTACAAGGTGGCGCGCGGGGTGGTCAGTCCGATCAATGCCGAGGGGGACAAGATCGGCGCCATCTTTAAGGACGGCGTGGTAACGGCCCCCTCGGGGTACCGTGAGGTGTACAAGTTCCTCCAGGAAAACGGCTGGGGGTCCACCAGCGAGTGCGTCGAGATGGAAGGCGGGCTGCCTTTGACCCTCTACAAGGCCATCTTCGAGATGAATACGGCGGCCTGCCCCGCCGTCATGTCGTATATCAAGCTGACGAGCGGCGTGGCGAACCTCCTCATCGAGTTTGGTGAAGAAAAAGACAAGGCCCTGTTTCTGCCCAAGCTCCTCAGCGGCGACTGGCTGGGGACCATGTGTATTACCGAACCGAATGCTGGTTCCGACGTGGGGGATTCCACGACGAAGGCCTTTCCGACGGATGATCCCGCGATTTGGAAGATCAAGGGCTCTAAGATGTTCATCACCGGCGGGGACGCGGGCATCTGCGAAAACACGATTCATATGGTACTGGCGCGGCCCGAGGGGGGAGCTCCGGGATCGGCGGGCCTCGGCCTGTACATTGTTCCCAAGTTCCGGGTGAATGAGGATCAGTCACTGGGCGAGTTCAACGATGTGATAACGATCGGGATCGAGCACAAGATGGGACTGAAAGCCCAGGCGACGGCGCTCCTCAATTTCGGCGAGAACGACGATTGCTGCGGTATCAGGATGGGCCCCATGCCCGACGAGAAGGGACAGTCCATGGGGCTGGCCATGATGTTCAAAATGATGAACGAATCCCGGATCGGCACCGGGCACAATTCCAACGCGCAGGCCGCGGCGGCCTACTCTTTCGCCTCCTGGTACGCCACGGAACGTATACAGGGCCGGCCTTTCGGCGAGGCTAAGGCCGAACGGGTCTCCATCATCAAACATGAGGACATCAGGCGGATGCTCCTGGATATGAAGGCCGTCACCGAGGGCGTCAGGGCCATGACCTTCAAGGGCTTCTACTATCTCGATATAGCCGGAAACTCGGCTGACAAGGAAAAGGCCAAAGACTACGCCTATCTGGCAGCGATTCTGACCCCGCTGGTCAAGGGCTACGGAAGCGAGACGAGCCTCGGCGTGATAGCTGAGGCGATGCAGGTGCTGGGCGGCGTCGGATACACCACCGAATATCCCATCGAACAATCGATGCGCGATTCGAAGGTCCTGACTATATGGGAAGGGACCACCTTCATCCACGGGACAGACCTAGTGTGTCGGAAGATGAGGATGGAGGGAGGCGCCCCCTTTACCAGTTGGATGTCCACCATCAAGAACTTTATCGATGCCAAGGGGGACATACCCGGTTTCGCCGCAGAGATGGGAAGGCTTCGGAAGGCCTATGACTGTCTCGGGGAGATACGTGCCCTCTACGATACGTGGTATGAGAACATGGATGAAAAGAAACAGTTCATTCCCCTCAACGCGGTCCGGGCTATGACGGTGTGCGGGCAGCTTCAGGTGGCCCAATGCCTGCTTGAACAGGCCGTGATCGCCGCAGAAAAGCTTGCAGACCTCCCCGCGGACCATTTCGACCGGTCTTTCTACGAAGGAAAGGTGGCTAGCGCCAGGTACTATACTAATCAGATACTGCCCGCTACATTTATGCTTACGGAGATGATCAAGAGCGAGGACCGGATCTGCCTGGACTGTCCGGAGGACGCCCTCGTTGTCAACTAGGCCACGTGCTTGGGCGCCTGTTTTTTGATAAACTCTAAAAATTCCACATAAGGAGTCGTTGAGCATGAAGGAGATTTTTCTTGTTGATGGTGTCAGAACCGCCGTAGCGCGGGCGGGAAAACAATCCTGGTTCACCAATATCCGGGCCGATGACCTTGCGGCTAAGGTTATCAACGAATTGATTAGGAGGTCCGGGCTGGAAGGCAAGAAGGATCAGATCGATGATGTGATCCTGGGCGGAACTGCCCTTATAAATGACATGAGTTCCAACATTGGTCGCTATGCGACCATCATGGCAGGCCTTCCTTACAGTGTCCCGGGGTGTACGGTGGACCGTTTTTGTTCTTCGGGGCTTCAGACGATTGCAAACGCCGTTGCGGCCATCAATATGGGATGGATGGATCTGATTATCGCAGGCGGCGTGCAGCACATGACCCACATCCCCATGGGAACGGGGTCGTCCCCCAATCCCCGGCTCGGGGAATTCTGCGACCCCCGCATGGTGTCTATGGGCTACACGGCGGAAATGGTGGCCCGGGACTTCAATATTACCAGGGAGAAGCAGGATCGGATGGCCGTGGAAAGCCATGCCAAGGCCCACAAGGCAACGATCGAGGGACTCTTCAAGGAAGAGATCCTTCCCATCGAAGCGGATGTCCCCACAAAGGACGGCGGCACGGCGCGGATGGTTGTCGAGCGGGATCAGGGTATCAGGTCGGAGACGACTCTGGAGACCCTCGCAGCCCTCCCCACGGTATTCATCGATGACGAGAAGGCGACCGTGACGGCCGGAAATTCCAGTCAGGTCAATGATGCCGCCGCCTGTGTCCTGGTAGCCAGCAGGGAAAAGTGTGATGAGCTGGGGCTGAAACCGAAGTTGAGGCTCGTCGATTTTGCCGTTGTCGGTGTTGATCCCAAGTATATGGGGATCGGCCCCTCCGTCGCAATCCCGAAGGTCTTGGAACATGCCGGGATGACGATGGACCAGATCGGTCTTTGGGAGATAAACGAGGCCTTTGCTTCTCAGGCCGTCTACTGCACGGAGAAACTCGGAATCCGCGACCACGAGCTGCTCAATCCGCGGGGAAGCGGCATTTCACTGGGGCATCCCCTGGGATGCACGGGGACCAGAATCGCCGTCACCCTCATGCACGAGATGTCCTACTATGGAGTCCGGTACGCCGTTGAGAGTATGTGTATCGGCCACGGCCAAGGGGCCGCGGCGATCTGGGAGTGGATTGGATAGCGGGGTGGGGCGAGCTGGGGCGCAAGACGGGCATCTGCCGGTATCGCTACGATGAGGAGGGAAAGAAGCTGTAACAGGCGTACCTTCCGGAATAGCGCTATTGTTTTGCCTCGGACGCGGGGCCCTGTTTACGGATAGAGACGGAGTTTTTACAGGAGAGGAGAGAGTGCCTATGAGCGAACAGGTTGTGGGCTATGTCATCGAAAATGAGATTGCCGTCATAACGATCAACAATCCCCCCATGAATTCCCTGATCGTTCCGGTCAGGGAACAGCTTTCGGCAATCATGAGGGAACTTGCCGAAAAGCTGGATGAGATCAAGGTTGTTATCCTGACGGGTACGGGGAAGGCCTTCGTCGCCGGCGCCGATATCAAGTCCTTTCCGGAACTAACACAGGAAAAGGCAAAGGCCCGGTTGCAGGCAACACGCCCACTCTACCAGCAGATGGAAGATTTTGTGCGGCCCGTAATCTGCGCCGTCAACGGATATTGCCTGGGGGGTGGACTGGAGCTTGCCATGAGCTGTGATATCCGAATCGCTTCGTCGAATGCCCAGTTCGGACAGCCGGAGATCAATCTCGGCATCATCCCAGGGGGTGGAGGAACCCAGCGTCTCCCCCGGCTCGTGGGGGCCGGTATCGCCAAGGAACTGATCTATACGGGAAAGTTCATCAGCGCGGAGCGGGCCGCGGTCATCGGTCTCGTTAACGCCGTGGTGGAACCGGAGAAGCTGATAGATGAAGCGAAAGAGATGGCGGCGCTCATTGGGAGCAAACCCGTCCTTGCTGTGAGGGCTGCCAAGGAGGTGATCAATCACGGACTCAACATGACCCTCCACGAAGGGCTCGATCTTGAGGTCTTGCATTGGAGTTACCTCTGCGGGACCGAAGACCAAAAGGAGGGTGCTGTGGCCTTTCTTGAAAAACGCAAACCGAAATTCATCGGAAGATAGGGACGGTAAACAGAGTATTACAGAAGAATAATGAAAGGGGATTATCAAGATGGAAATACGAAAAATCATGGTTGTCGGTTCGGGCTTTATGGGCTCCGGGGTCGCGCAGGTTGCCGTAGAGGCCGGATATGATGTTGTCCTGAACGATACCACGAAGGAACTGGCCGAGCGGGGGGTGCAGACCGTCTCGAACAATCTGAACCGCCAGGTCAAGAAGGGGAAGATCAGCGAGGAAGACAAGGCTGCCCTTCTGACCAGGATATCCGTCAGCACGAACCTGGAAGATGCAGCCGGCGTTGATTTTGTAGTGGAGGCCGCCTTTGAGGATTTCGGGGTCAAGAAGGGCATCTTTGAGAAGCTTGACGCCGTCTGCCGTCCCATGGTGATCCTTGCGACCAACACCTCGTCCATCCCAATCACAAAACTTGCTGCGGTGACACAACGCCCAGATCGGTTTATCGGCATGCATTTTTTCAGCCCCGTTCCGGTCATGCGTTTGGTTGAAGTCATCCCCGCTTTGAAGACCTCCGAGCACTCGATCAAGACGACCGAGGAGATCGCGGCGAAAATGAAAAAAGAAACGGTCCGCGTGAAGGATGTACCAGGCTTCCTGGTCAATCGTGTCAATGCAGCCTTCAGGGCAGAATGCTATAAATGCCTACTGGAAGGGGTTGCCAGTCTTGAAGACATCGACAAGGCGATCAAACTCGGCCTCAATCATCCCATGGGGCCCTTTGAGTTGGGCGATTTTGTTGGTGTCGAGATCGGATATAATGTATTTAAGACCCTCTACGAGGGGTATAAAGATCCGAAATTCGCCCCCTCTCTGATCCTGGAAAAGCTCGTCATCAGCGGAGATTTCGGAAGGAAGACGGGAAAGGGATGGTATGACTATACCTCGGGAGAGAAGAAACCCCGTACGGACATCGAATTTTAATGCCGGCGGCCCAAGGCTTGGTCAGGTTGAAGACAAAGACAAATGACACAGTCCCACAATTCTCGCAGGTTCCGCAGTTCCAAGCGGAAAGTCGGTACTGTGAGACGGTGAGGAGGTTGGTGGTAAGCGATCACAGGGTTGAACATTTGCCGTACTATCTCGACGAATTCGTTTTCCGTTTCAATCGGCGAGCGTCTAATCATCGTGGCTGCTCTTTTTTAGGCTTCTCCAGAATTCCGTGCTATGCGGGCACTTTCCTTACAAGAATATTGTCAAACATGTCCGAGGCCCAAAATCGATGAAACACAATATATAGAGGTTGGCTTAGTCAATTGGATACCCCATTTAATCCTATATGTTAACAAAGTTCTTGACCATAAATCATCCGGAAGTCGGGATTTAAAGTATCTTGCCTATCTGGATGATCGTTTTGTTGCCTGTCTTGGATGGGGCTCCGCTTCATGGAAGGTGGCCTGTCGGGACAGATTCATTGGCTGGGACACATCCGGGAGGAAGAAGAACCTCTCCAAGGTGGTCAACAACGTCCGCTTCCTGATTTTGCCGTGGGTTCAGGTGGAACATCTGGTTTCCAAGATTTTGGTGGCCAACATCAAAAGGATAGCCACTGATTGGCATTCTCTCTGCGACCGTTTCCGGGACAAATATTCCCTTGACGATGTCGATATGTACCTGAATGAAGGGTATAAAATAGCCAGGGAGATTGTGAACCCGATAAATGCCGAGGGCGATAAAATTGGGGCAGCGTTCAAGGACGGAGTGGTCGTTTCCCCGCCCGGCTACCGCGAGGCTTACAAATATTTGCAGGAAAACGGCTGGGGATCGAGCAGTGAATGCGCTGATCTGGAAGGCAGCATGCCGCTTACGCTTTACAAGGCGATCTTCGAAATGAATTCAGCGGCATGTCCGGCGCTTATGTCTTATATCAAACTGACCAGCGGCGCCGCCAATCTGCTTATCAAGTTTGCCGGGGAAAAGGATAAAAAGCTGTTTCTGCCCAAATTGCTGAGCGGCGATTGGCAGGGCACGATGTGCATTACCGAGCCGAACGCCGGGTCGGATGTGGGCGATTCGATAACAAGGGCAATTCCAACCGACGATCCGATGATTTACAAAATTCAGGGAACGAAGATGTTCATCACCGGCGGCGATGCCGGGATATGCGAAAACACTATCCACATGGTTTTAGCGCGGCCGGAAGGAGGAGCCCCGGGGTCGGCGGGGCTGGGATTGTACATCGTGCCGAAATTCCGAATTAACGAAGATCGGTCGCTTTGCAAATTCAACGATGTCGTCACCGTCGGGATCGAGCACAAGATGGGATTGAGGGCCCAGGCAACGGCGCTGCTGAATTTCGGCGAGAATGACGACTGCTATGGGATAAGGGTTGGCGCCGCTCCCGATGAAAAGGGCCGTTCGAAGGGATTGGCGATGATGTTCAATATGATGAACGAATCGCGCATCGGCACGGGGCATAATTCCAACTGCCAGGCGGCTGCTGCATATTCATTTGCCTCCCGGTATGCTACGGAGAGAATTCAGGGGCGGCTTTTCGGCGATGCAGAGGGGGAGCGGGTTCCAATAATCCGGCATGAGGATATCCGCCGGATGCTGCTCGATATGAAGGCAATTACCGAGGGAGTTCGGGCGATGATTTTCAAGGGTTTTTACTATCTTGATATTGCCGAACATTCGGCGGACCGGCAGAAGGGCGGCAAATATGCGGATATGGCGGCAATTTTGACGCCGTTGATCAAGGGCTACGGCAGCGAGGCAACCCTCGGAGTCATTGCGGAGGCGATGCAGGTTATGGGAGGGGTTGGCTATACCAGCGAATATCCGATCGAACAGTACCTGCGTGATTCGAAAATCCTGACGATCTGGGAGGGAACGACCTTTATCCACGGCAATGATCTTGTCGGACGAAAAATGAGGATGAACGGAGGCGCTTCTTTCTCCGACTGGATGTCCGATATCAATGATTTCGCAGATTCCCATGCGGGAGATTCCCGCTTTGCCCAAGAGATGAAAATGCTTAAAAAGGGATGCGAATGCCTTGGGGGTATAAAGGGCAGCTACGATCTCTGGTATGGGAACATGGGTGAAAAGAAACAATTTATTCCCCTGAACGCGGTGAAAGCGCTTATGGTATGCGCGCAGGTGCAGGCAGCCGAGTGTCTGCTTGAGCAGGCACTCATAGCTGCCGGCCGGCTCGACGAATTGCCGGAAGGTCATTTCGACCGTTCTTTTTATGAGGGGAAAATAGCCAGCGCCAGGTACTATGCCAGGCAGGTATTGCCGGCAGTTTTCACCCTTTACGACAGCATAAAAAGCGAGGGCCGGACGTGCCTGGATTGTCCGGAGGAGGCGCTGGTTGTCGGATAAGAGATGAACCCATTTTCAGGAGGTAAATTATGAGTGTGGAATATGAAAACAGGGGAGATGTTGCACTTATAACCATGAATAATCCGCCGGTTAACGGACTCGGGCATTCAACCAGAAGCGGGATTGTGGAAGGGCTTCGAAAGGCGCTCGCCGATGATGCTGTCCGGGCGATTGTCATCACGGGGGCGGGGAAGGCCTTTTCCGGCGGGGCGGACATACGGGAATTCAACAAACCGGAGAGCTATGCCGAACCAAACCTGTTGCAGGTTATCGAGGAGCTTGAGAAGGCCGACAAACCGGTTGTGGCGGCGGTTCACTCGGTGGCAATGGGCGGCGGTCTTGAACTTGCCTTGGGGTGTCACTACCGGGTAGCGGCGCCGGGCGCTCAGATCGCCTTCCCCGAGGTAAAGCTGGGTATCCTTCCCGGCGCGGGAGGAACACAGCGGATGCCGCGAGCGGTCGGCGTCGAAAAAGCGCTGGCGATGATTGTCTCCGGCGACACGATTCTTTCCGATCAGCTTGCCGATACGAAGTTATTCGACCGGATGATCGCCGGAGAGATTGTGGCCGGGGCTGTGGAATTTGCAAAAGCTATCGCTGCGGTTCGTCCTTTGCCGAAACTTTCGGAGCAAACAATAGATTTTCCCCAGTTTGATGAATTTTTCCAGAAGGCCCGTGATGAGGTCCGAAAAAAGTCCGGGCACTTTCCCGCGCCGCTGAAGTGCGTCGAGTGCGTGGCTGCGGCGGTAAGGTCGTCGTTTAACGAGGGCATGAATCTGGAGCGGGACACCTTTATTGAGCTTGTCGAGACGACGGAGAGCAAGGCCCTGCGCCACTATTTCTTCAGCGAGCGAATGGCGGCGAAGATTCCCGATGTGCCGGAAGGCACCCATAGACGAGTCGTAAAGAAAGCGGCAGTAATCGGCGCCGGGACGATGGGCGGAGGGATTGCCATGAATTTCGCCAATGCGGGGATTCCCGTTGCCGTGCTTGAGGCAAACAGGGAACTTCTGGACAGGGGCCTGGGTGCAATAAAGCGGAATTACGAGAATTCTCTTAAGAAAGGAAAGCTTACGCCGGAGAAGCTTGAGGAGCGGATGAATCTTATCCAGGGGACTCTTGCTTACGAGGAAGTCAAGGATGCCGATATTGTCATCGAAGCGGTATTCGAGGATATTGCGGTCAAAGAAGCGGTGTTCCGCAAACTTGACGACGTCATGAAACCAGGCGCCATTCTTGCGTCCAATACCTCCACGCTCGATATCAACAGGATTGCCGCTTTTACCAAGCGCCCCGAGGATGTGATCGGCACCCATTTTTTCAGCCCGGCCCATGTGATGAAACTGCTGGAAATTGTACGGGGAGCGAAAACCTCCGGGGAGGTTCTGGCCACGACTATGACTCTTGCCAGGAAGATCAGAAAAATAGGTGTTGTTTCCGGGGTATGCGACGGTTTTATCGGCAACAGGATGATCGAGCAGTATGGACGTCAGGCGGGTTTTCTGCTGGAGGAGGGCTGTTTGCCCGAACAGATAGACAAAGCAATGGAGGAGTTCGGATTTGCGATGGGGCCGTTTCGGATGAGCGATCTTGCCGGCAACGATGTCGCCTGGTACATCCGCAAGCGCCGTTATGTCGAGCGTCCGGAGATAGTTTACTCGAAGGCGGCGGACATTCTGTGCGAGAAGGGTCGTTTCGGTCAGAAGACCGGCGCGGGCTGGTACGATTACCGGCCCGGCGACCGCAAGCCGTATCCGTCGTCGTGGGTGCAGGAGATGATAATCGCCCATTCCCGCGAGATCGGAGTAGAGCGGCGCATGATCGGCGACGTGGAGATCGTCGAGCGGCTGGTGTATGCGCTTGTGAACGAGGCAGCGTACATCCTCGCCGAAGGAGTAGCCCAGCGGGCTTCGGACATCGACGTCGTCTATCTGATGGGGTACGGTTTCCCCATGCACCGGGGCGGTCCGATGTTCTATGCGGACACGGTCGGTTTGCCAAACGTGCTCAGGGCAATGGAAAAATATGCCGGTGGTCGGTATGGCGAGTTATGGAAGCCTGCCCCGCTTCTGATGAAGCTTGCAGCCGAGGGCAAGATGTTTACGTAAGAGCGAAGCACCGGACTGATCATGGATATTTAATTTTAGGGTGAACTATATGGATATACGGAAAATGATGGTTGTCGGTTCCGGGTTTATGGGAGCGGGGATTGCCCAGGTTGCAAGGCAGGCGGGATACGATGTTGTTCTGAACGATACATCGCCGGAACTTGCCGGACGCGGGGTGATGACGGTAGCAAATAATCTGGGCCGTCTAATTGCCATGGGAAAACTCGATGAAGAAAAGAAGAGCGCGCTATTGGCAGGGATAACGACGAGTGTTCATCTGGAGGATGCCGCCGGGGTTGATTTTGTGGTTGAGGCGGCCTTCGAGAATTTTGATGTCAAGAAGGGAATTTTTGCAGCGCTCGACGCCGTTTGCCGACCCGAGGTAATTTTCGCGACAAACGCCTCCTCTATATCAATTACAAAGCTGGCATCAGCGGTAAAACGCCCCGACCGGTTTATCGGCATGCATTTTTTCAGTCCCGTGCCGGTTATGGAGCTTGTGGAAATCATCAGCGGGCTGAAGACATCTGCCGCAACCGTGGAGACTATCATGGGGATCGTAAAGAGGATGGGCAAGGAGGGTGTCCGGGTAAAGGATGTCCCCGGATTTCTGGTCAACCGGATCAACAGCGCCCTGCGCAATGAGGCCTATAATTGCATGACGGAAGGGGTTGCCAGTATCGAGGATATCGACAAGGCCCTGAAGCTTGCCCTTAAACATCCGCTGGGGCCCTTCGAACTGGCCGATTTTGTCGGTCTTGACGTCGGCTTGGCTGTGGCCAGGACGTTGCACGATGGTTACAAGGATGTCAAGTGGCGGCCAAACCTGACCCTTGAAAAACTCGTTCAGAGCGGCGATCTGGGAAGAAAAACCGGCAAGGGCTGGTATGATTACACATCAGGTGAGAAAAAACCGCGAAATGATGTGGATTTTTAAGGATTGAGGTTTATGAGATGCAGGATGTCGTAATCGTTGACATGGCCAGAAGCGCCATCGGCAGACACGGCGGGACGATAAAGGATGTTCCGTTTATGGACCTGCTGGGGCAGACGGCAAAGGCAATTGTGGAGAGAAACGCCGCAAGGATAAAACCGGAGGCCTATGATTATGTAATCATGGGGCATGTAAAGCAAAGCACGATTGCCGCGAATACGGCGCGCAATCTGGTCTTTGCAATCGGACTTCCCGAGGAAACGCCGGCCTTTACCGACACCATTGCCTGTGCCTCGGGAATGCTTTCGATAATCGAGGGGTACGAGTTCATCAAAAATGGTTTTGCCGACGTTATCCTGGCGGGAGGCGTGGAATGGATGAGCGGGGGGGAGTTTTTTCTCTCCGATGCGGCCAACCAGGCCTTTGGCAACGGAGAAGTAAAACTGCTCGATTCCATTACGGCAGGGGGACCGGGAGCGGCCCCGGTGGAGCGGTACGGTCATATCCCGATGGGGATAACCGCGGAAAATCTCGTTGAACTCCACAATATATCGCGCGCCGAACAGGACCTTTTTTCCCTGCGCAGCCAGAGGCTGGCGGTTGCGGCGATAGACCGGGGGGACTTCAGGGCCGAAATCGTCCCGGTGCGGTATAAAAAATCGGAAGGAAGCGAGGGCGTCTTTGCTGTTGACGAATTTCCGCGCCGGGATGTGACGCTCGAAGGTTTGTCAAAGCTCAAGCCTGTTTTCAAAAAAGACGGTACGGTGACGGCGGGAAGCTCCTCCGGAAGAAACGACGGGGCGGCGGTTGCCATTATAATGTCAGCTAAAAAGGCCAGGGAACTCGGCGTGACGCCAAGGGCGCGGATAGTTGCCTGCGGGGTTGCCGGGGTTGATCCGCGCATTATGGGTAGGGGCCCCGTTCCGGCGACGGCGATTGCCCTGAAGAAGGCCGGGCTGGAATTTACCGATCTGGATATAGTGGAGCTCAACGAGGCGTTTGCCGGTCAGAGCCTCGCCGTAATGAGGGAATGGAAAAATGTGTACGGTGTAAATGACGAGTGGTTTGATAAAAAGGTGAACCTCTGGGGCGGCGCGATCGCCCTAGGCCACCCGCTGGGCGCCAGCGGCTGCATAATTACGACGAAGCTGCTTTACGGCCTGGAGAGAAACGATGGCCGCTATGGGCTTGCCACCCTCTGCTGCGCGGGAGGGATCGGCGGAGCGCTGATTATCGAGCGTCAGAGAGAAAAAAGGCAGGAAGGAGATGTCTATTGAAGGAGGTGTTTTTTGTAAGCGCGCAAAGAAGCCCGATCGGAAAATATCTTGGTTCCCTGAAGACTGTCCGGGTTCAGGATTTGGCGGCGCTGACGATGAAGGCCGTGGTGGAAGAGGCGAGGTTGGATTCCGGGGTGCTCGACATGTGCATTTACAGCCAGTCCCTGCAGAGCAGTCTGCCGGCGAATGTCGGCCGGCACGCCTGGACGCTGGCCGGTCTGAGTGAAGAGCCGGCAGGCTACACCCTCAACACCCTTTGCGCGGGCGCCCTGCAGACAATGATCAGCGGGTTCAACAAGCTTGTCGGGGATGAATACAGCGGGGTGCTCGTGGGTGGCGTTGATAGTTACAGCATGGCGCAGTATTACATTTTTCACCCCCGCTACCGGATATGGCCGGGGGAGCTTTGTTTTCATGATCCGAAAACAGAGGTTGAGACGAACGCCCAGCCTCGGGAAAAATATGGGGAACTGACGGCGGTGGCTCTTGCCGACGAGATTGCCAAGCGCTGTGGATTGGACAGAAAAAATCTGGATATGCATGTTTTGCAGGATCGCCAGAAGCGCCTCGCGGCGCTTGCCGCCGGAGAAATTTCCGCAGAGATAGCGCCGGCGACGGTAAAGCATAAGGGCAAAGAGGATTCTGTAACCGCTGATGATCCTCCTGAGAGGGCCACCCTTAAGGAGCTGTCAGGGTTGCCGCCCGTAAGAGAGAGCGGCTATGCGACGAGGGCGAGTCTTGCGCCTTGGGCTGATGCAGCGGCGTCACTTGTCATGCTGTCGGCGGACAGGACAGAGGAACTGGGATGCAAGCCCTTGGCGAGAATGGCCGGTTTCGGGGTTGCGGCGGGCAGTCCCCTCTTGCTGGAGAAGACGACTGTTCGTTCGATAAACAAGGCGCTTGCTATGTGTAATATATGCCTTGAAGATATTGATTTCTTTGACATTCATTCCCCGTCTGCGGCATACGCCCTTGCCGTGGAAAATACGCTGGGCGAAGCGGTTTCGGGCAGGATAAACGTGGACGGAAGCAGCCTTTCCTTTGGTCATCCCGGGGCGGCGACCGGGGGTGTTATGGCCGTTCGCCTGATCAGCAGATTAAGGGCGCAAAGGGGTCGGCGGGGGCTGATAAATGTCGGAGCCCTTGGCGGTCAGTCGCTTTCCGTCGTTATTGAAAGTGTATAAAAACTGTCTTTTGAGGTAATTGCAAAACTCCCAACGCTGTCATTCCCGCGACGCTTCTGGGCGGGAATCCAGTTTTTAACTATTTGAAATCATGGATGCCCGACAAAAGCATTCGGGCATGACATGGAGTTTTGCAATTGCCTATTTTGATTAACATTTTTACCCCCGGCGCAAGAGTTGAAGCCGCCGATATTTATATTTTAAAAAGCGGATGATTGTGCTATGAGAACGGGCAAAGCAAAACCTTGTTGGATTTAGTGACTGGGTCTGCTGTTCTTCTTCCGGGCAACTTTTATGCAACATGCTTAAAGTATAAGGCATGTTAGCAGAAGTTTCTCTTTGAGAAATCGCCCCGCAGGGCGCGGGTCGTTAATAAATCGTAGAAAAGGAGATTGAAAATGGACTTTGGATTATCGGAAGAGCTGGTTATGTTAAGGGATACGGTGCGGTCTTTCGCCGCGGAGAAGATCGCTCCGTTTGCGGATGAGTGGGATGCAAATCACTATTTCCCTTACAAGGAAGTGATCAAGCCGATGGGGGATATGGGGCTTTTCGGCACGGTTATCCCGGAGGAGTACGGCGGCAACAACATGGGCTGGGTGGCGGCGATGATTATTACGGAAGAGATTGCCCGTGCGTCGAGTTCGTTGCGTGTCCAGATAAACATGCAGGAGCTGGGCTGCGCCTTTACCATTTACCGCTACGGCTCGGAGGAACTCAAAAAGAAGTACATCAATAAGCTTGTGACGGCCGAAACGCTGGGGGCGTTTGCCATTACCGAGCCGCAGGCGGGCTCCGACGTCATGGCGATCAGGTCAACGGCGGAGGACAAGGGTGATCACTGGCTCCTCAACGGCACGAAAACCTGGATCTCGAACGCGACAATCGGTGGAGTGAATATCTTCTATGCATATACTGATCGGGCCGCGAAGGGCAGGGGATTGTCGGCCTTTGTTCTCGAACTGGACAATTTCAACGATATAACCGTGACCGATCTGGACAAGCTGGGGTCGCGTTCCTCGCCTACCGGGGAGATCATTCTGGAAAATACCCGGGTGCCGAAGGAAAACATCCTGGGACAGCCGGGAGACGGCGCCAAGATTGTCTTCAGCTCTCTGGCTCAATCGCGGCTTTCGGCGGCGGCAGGGGGAATAGGGTTGGCTCAGGCCTGCCTCGATGTAATTACGAAATACGCCATGGAAAGAGAGCAGTTCGGTCAGCCGATTGGCAATTTTCAGATGAATCAGGATATGATCGCGCAGCTTGTCGCCGAGACGGAAGCAGCCCGTTATATGGTTTATCGAGCGGCCTGGCAGAAGGATCAGGGCGACTTAAACAACAATCAGGAAGTGGCCCTGGCAAAATATCTGTCCGGAGAACTTGCCTACAAGGCGTCGCAGTACGCGATGCGGATTCTCGGCGCCTATGGATATTCCACGGAGTATCCCGTTGCCCGTTATTATCGCGATGCGCCAACCTATGCCATGGTGGAGGGTTCGGCCAATGTCTGCAAGTTCATCCTGGCTCAGGATCAACTGGGAATCCGCAAGGCAAACCGCTGATTTTGCATGCATTTCAGTTGCTTGAGGAAAAAGGTGCCGACGAGGCCAGGCTCTATTCAGGGTTAAAATAAGATTCAGTTTCTTGGGAGGAAAGATAATAATGAGACCATATTTCGAAAAAATGGACGATTTCGGCAAACCTCTTCGTCCGGCGCAGATAGACAGAATGAAGGAAAGTGCGGCGCAGGCCGAGGCGGTTATGGCAAAAATCGATGAAGAAGCCGAGCGGATTAAGAACTACGGTCTGCCGGTGGAAAAGGTTCATCAGCGCGGGGAGATGACGATATGGGAGCGTATAGATTATATCGTTGACCCGGGGACCTTCTGCCCGCTGCATACGATTTTTGATCCGGGCCATGAGACCTCGGGAAGCACGAATATAGTCGATGGCCTGGCGAGAATTTCCGGAAAATGGTGTGTTCTGGTCGGGTTCAACAACAAATGGATGGCGGGGGCATGGATCGCCGGGCAGTCGGATAACATGCTCCTTGTGACCGATCTTGCCAAGAACCTGAACCTGCCCTTGGTCTGGCTGGTGAACTGCTCCGGCGTGAATTTGCCGGAACAGGAAAAGGTTTACGCGGGCCGCCGCGGCGGGGGAACAACCTTTTTCCGCCATGCGGAATTGGAGCAGATGGGGATACCGGTACTGGCGGGGATTTATGGGACGAACCCGGCGGGAGGAGGCTACCAGGGCATCAGCCCGACGATTTTGCTCGCCCACAAGAATGCCAATATCGCCGTCGGGGGTGGGGGAATCGTCAGCGGGATGAGCCCGAAAGGTTCCTTTGACGAAGAGGGCGCGGAGGCGCTGATCGAGGCGACGAGGCACTTCAAGGAGGAGCCGCCGGGAAGCGCCAAGATTCATTACGATGAGACAGGGTTTTTTACCGCCGTTTTCGATAAGGAGACCGAGGTTCTTGATGCCCTCAAGGGGTACATGGCGGAAATGCCTGCCTATAATCCCCGCTTTTTTCAGGTCGCTCCCCCTGCCGAACCGAAGTTCAAGCCGGAGGAGATTTCCTCGATTGTTCCCATGAACCAGAAATCCGGTTACGATTTTGACAATGTTCTCGCGCGCCTGGTCGATAATTCCGAGAATCTGGAGTTTCGCCCCGGTTATGGCCCGGAGGTTTATACGGGATTGGTCAAGGTGGATGGATTCCTGCTCGGGGTGATCGGCAACCGGCAGGGCCTGATCCCGAATTATCCCGAATACACAAACCAGTATATCGGTGTCGGCGGCAAGCTCTACCGTCAGGGGCTGATCAAGATGAATGAGTTTGTAACCCAGTGCGGCCGGGATCGTGTTCCGATAGTCTGGTTCCAGGACACGTCGGGGATCGATGTCGGGGATACGGCGGAAAAGGCGGAATTGCTGGGACTGGGGCAGTCGCTGAACTATTCCATAGAACAGACTGAGGTGCCGATGCTGCTGGTTGTGCTCCGCAAGGGTACGGCGGCGGCCCATTACGTTATGGGGGGGCCGACGGGTAACAATAACAACGCCTTTACACTGGGCGTTCCGTCAACGGAAATCGATGTCATGCACGGAGAGACCGCTGCCGCGGCGAGCTATGCCCGCCGGCTGGTAAAGGAAAAAGACGCCGGTCGTCCGCTGGGGCCGGTGATCGACAAGATGAACGAGATGGTCAAACATTATGAAGAAACATCCCGGCCTTTTTACTGCGCCAAAGCCGGGTTCGTTGACGAGGTGGTGCGCTTCGGGGAGCTTCGCCGCTACATGGTGGCCTTTGCCAACGGGGTTTACCAGAATCCGCGTTCCATTTGTCCGCGTCACCACATGATGTTGCCGCGGCTGATCAGAGCTCAGGTTGTCAAGGGGCTTCCCCGACCGGTCTGATTTATTATTTCCCATCCTCACCTTTTCCCCCTCCTTTACCGGAGGGGGAAAAACAATATTAAGAATTGGGCTTGATTCGCAGGGGACCGATAAAGGGGAGACTGTATGGATAATGTAACGTTTGGGATTACGATGCTGGTCTGCGGAATGGGGGGAACGATCGTTGTTCTCTGGCTCATGAGTCTGGTGATGGCTCTTCTGGGGAAACTGTTTCCGGAAAAACCCGTGAAAAAGGAGGCTTAGGCGATGGTGGACGCGATTATGAGTGGGCTGGGCGGCCTCACCGTCGGATTTCAGAT
Organism: Syntrophales bacterium; assembly: GCA_023229765.1. Classification (NCBI taxonomy): domain Bacteria; kingdom Pseudomonadati; phylum Thermodesulfobacteriota; class Syntrophia; order Syntrophales; species Syntrophales bacterium. The sequence goes on from JALNYO010000012.1 coordinate 72,223, forward strand.
GCTTGCCGTCGATTGGCGCAATACCGTCATGATTCTGGCAGGCTTTGTCTTGCTGTATCTGGGGATTAAAAAGGACTGCGAGCCGCTGCTTTTGGTCCCGATCGGATTTGGCTGCATTCTGGTCAATATTCCCCTTTCCGATGTTATGAGCCAGGAAGGGTTTATCAGGTCTTTGTACAATGCCGGAATCGCGACGGAACTCTTTCCGCTTCTGATCTTCATTGGCATTGGGGCGATGACTGATTTCGGTCCTGTGCTTGCCCAGCCTTCGACCTTTCTGCTGGGCGCCGCCGGGCAGTTCGGGATTTTTCTGACGCTGCTTCTGGCGTTGGCGCTCGGATTTCCGCAATTAGATGCGGTTGCAATCGGGATTATCGGCGCCTGCGACGGGCCGACGGCTATTTATGTCACTTCAAAATACGCCCCGCACCTGCTGGGCGCCGTATCCGTCGCGGCTTATTCGTACATGTCGCTGGTGCCGATTCTGCAACCGCCGATCATGAGACTGCTTACTACCAAAAAAGAGCGGGAAATAGTTATGAAGTCCGTTGCCAAGCCGGTCTCCAAGACGACAAAAATGCTCTTCCCTCTCGTTATAACGATCCTGGGCGGCATTATCGCCCCCAAGGGGTTGCCACTGCTCGGGACGATCATGCTTGGCAACCTGATGCGGGAATCCGGAGTGGTAAGCCGTCTTACCAAGGCCTCGGAGAATGAAATAGCCAATATCGTAACGCTTTTCCTCGGTCTCACGATCGGTGCGACAATGGTCGGCAGCGCCTTCATCAGAACAGAGACACTAATCATTCTGGCGCTCGGATTTTTGGCAATTTGCCTCGACACGGTGTGCGGCGTACTGTTCGGCAAGCTGATGAGCGTTGCAACGGGAGGAAAGGTCAATCCCCTGATTGGGGCGGCCGGCATCTCCGCGTTTCCGATGGCCGCGCGCGTTGTCCAGCGCGAAGGCGCCAAGTGGAATAAAAAGAGTTACCTCCTGATGCACGCGATGGGCGCCAACGCCGGCGGTCAGATTGGTTCGGTTGTTGCCGCGGCGGTAATGCTTTCAGTTCTTGCGGGGATGGGAATCATCCACTGAACCGTCAGGAGAGATTTTCTCTCCCCCTGTTACTCTTCCGCGAGGTGAGAGGGACAGGGGGAGTTGGCGTTTCCCGGGCGCTACTTTTCTTTGAGGCGTTCCGCCAAAATGTCGGCAATGTGTTTCATCTGAATGCCCGGAAGCTGCTTGTCAACCCCGCCCTGCAACTGAACCATGCATCCGGAACAGGCGCAGGCGACGATCCCGGCGCCGGTGTCCTTGACGTTTTTCATCTTCTGATCCAGAATCTTCATCGAAAGCTCGACGTATTTCAGCCCGAAAACGCCCGACATGCCGCAGCATTTGTCTGAATCCTTCATTTCGCGCAGGTCACAGCCGGCGGCCTCGAGAAGCTTGCGGGGCGCTTCGGAAACTCCGAGTACGCGTTTAAGATGGCAGGAGTCGTGATAGGTAACCGCCGGGCCGCCGGTGGTCTTCTGCAGCCGACCTCGTTTTTCATATTCAGCGGCGACAAAACTGCTGAATTCTTTTACCTTACTGGAAAAAATAGCGGCTTTGCCCCGCCACTCCGGGTTGTCCTTCAGCAGCTCGCCGTAACTTTCGAGAGTTTCGACGCAGGTCGGGCAGCCGGAGACAATCACATCGGCCTGCTCGGCATCAAATGCCTTGACGTTGAGCAGGCCGATTTTTTTGGCAGTCTCCAGATCCCCGGTCGCGCTGATCGGTTTTCCGCAGCAGCTTTGTCCAAGCGGAAAGACTACCTCATATCCCAAATCTTCGAGTACCTTGATAATCGCCTCCCCTGTTTCCGGAAGGACGAAGTCCATCGTGCATCCGCTGAAGAAAGCGGCCCTTCCTTTTGGCTGGTCCGGCTTCTTTGTGATGACAGCTACACGATCGCGCAGGGGTTTTTCGGCAATTGCCGGCAGGCTCCGGTCCTTTGCCAGGCCTGAGAAAAACAGCGGCAGATGGCGGATGAGCGTCTTGTTTTTCCCGGAAGCAAAGGGTTTCATGGTCACGGAAGCGGCCCGCAGCAGGGCGTGGAAAACCTTGCGGTTGGCCATGACGTTTTCGAAAAGCTGCCTGGTCACGAACGGCAGGCCATGCTGCTGCACCGCCCTTACCCGCAGCTCCTCGATGAGTCCGGGGATGTTGATCTTGCCGGGGCAGACCTCCACGCACCGGCGGCAGCCGATGCAAAGTTCATGAAACTTCTCGAAATCGGCCATGCCGCTCGTCATCGCCGTCAGAATTGCCCCGATGCCGCCGGCATAGGTATGGCCGCCATAGACGTGACCGCCAACGATCGTGTAAACAGGGCAGACATTGAGGCAGGAGCCGCAGCGGACGCATTGGTAAACCTCTTTGAAACGGTCGTCTTTTGCAGATTTCAGGCGATTGTTGTCGAGGAGGATAATGTGCATTTCCCGTGTTTCTTCAACCCAGCGGCCTTCCTTACTTACCATCATCGGCGACGGACCGCCGATGAAGGATGTGTAGCTTGTCATTAGCTGGCCGGTTGCCCCCCGCGGCAGCAGCTTGAGGATCAGCCCCGCGTCGGTCATTTTGGGGAGCAGCTTCTCATAGCCCATGACGACCACGTGGATGCGAGGAAGGGTGGTAGCAAAGCGGGCGTTTCCCTCATTGGTGATAAGTCCGATCGCGCCGTTTTCGGCGATGCCGAAATTGGCCCCGGTTATCCCCATGTCGGCATTGAGAAATTCCTGACGGAGATGCTCGCGGGCGGACCTGATCATAAAGGGGATGTCCGGCGGCAGCTCCTTGCCCATCTCTTTGGAAAAAAGTTCGGCCACCTGGAAGCGGCTCAAATGAATGGCGGGGATCACCATATGCGACGGGCGGTGGCCGGCAAGGTCGATGATCCATTCCCCCATGTCCGATTCGCAGACGTGCAAGCCGTTTTTTCTGAGATACGGGCTTAAGTCTATCTCCTCGGAGGCCATCGACTTGGATTTAATGATTCGTTTGACGTCATGTTTTTTGCAAAGATCAACGATATAGCGCTTTACGTCATCTCCGTTATTTGCCCGAAAGACCTTTACGCCCCGCTTCATTGCCTCCGCCTCGAATTGAGCGGCAATTTCCTCGATCCGGTCAACGGCAGCGGCCTTCATTTTTCGGATCGCCTCGCGCAGGGCTTCCACATCTCCCGCGTTTTCCAGGGCGGCGGCCCGGGTCGCCGGATACCGTTTGGCAAATTTACCGAGGTTGGCGCGCAGGGGTTCTTCTAACAGTTTTTCCCTTATCTCTTTATGAAGATTACGTTTTTCGCCGCTCATTGTGCACTTCCTTCTGCCTGGATCTCATCGAGGGCGATTATCACCAGGCGAACCGGCCCATGCACGCCGATGGTCAATACCACTTCAATATCTGCCGTGCGGCTTGGCCCCGTTATAAAGGTAACGTAACCGCGCTCGAAGGCCTTGGCAAGGATTGCAAACGCCTCGCTGATCCCCGGAACGATGAGATTGCTGTCAAGCAAGGCGATATGAAGAGGGGGGAGAGTCGAAACCAGACGGCTTTCTATCGAGTATGCGTCCTGACAGACGCTGCCGCTTTCCGCTATCCCGAACTCTACGCCGGAGATGCCGATGTCCGCCGTTGGCGCGTTAGCGGCGATATCATCCTGAACATCGTAAAATTCAATTCCTGCCGCAGTGAAGGCGTCCTTTAGCCCTGCCTCATCCAGCAGGGGGCTCTCTGTTGCGACAACCTTGCGGGCGCCGGCTTGTCGGGCAAGCGTTAAAACGAGTTGGGTTGCCTCCAGATGCGTCTTTACCCGGAATACCTCGGTTGCCGCCGCCTTTGCCCTTTTCTCGAACTCGGGAAAGAGGTGCGCCCCGAAACCCCCTGCGGGGAGATGCCTTTTCCACTCTCCGTTGGTTTTTTTCATGTTTCCCAGCCTCCCAGTTTCAAGGGGAAAATCTGATAATTTGGTCTTTTCCCCACGGCAAGGTCCATCATTGAGCGAACCCGCTGACGTATAGCGGAGAAAGCGAGGCTTTGTCAAACGGAAACTCCCCATGCGCAAGGGGCAAATCCGTTGCCGACAGGAAATAGCAGTAGTAAAATATTAAGCAACTGATATTTAACGCATAGCCAGCTTTTGTTGACAACCAGACAGATTCTTCGGGCTTGACAAAGGTGTGATTATTTTATAGACGAACTTCGCGTTATAAGATCTTGGCGAATCAGAGGAAGGGGGTGCGAAGCCCCCGCTGCCCCGCAGCCGTGAAGGGAACGAAAGCCCATGATGCCACTCTTGCGAGAAAGTCGCGGGGGGAAGGCGGGTGAGTAGGAGGCCCGAAGCCGGAAAACGGATCCGCCAACTTTATTCTCGCGGGAGGATGATCTTGCCATACGGTGAGTCACATTTGACCCTGAAAAGAATATTCCGGGTCTCTATCTTTTTGCTTGCGGTTCTCGCCGCAGTTTTTCTGCTTGCCCTTTTTGCGGGGCCGACGCCGTTCGACGTTTCCTCTGTTTTTAAAGGCATTTTTTCTCTTTTCCCCTTTTCCGACGCGCAGTCTCAACTGTCGGAATCCGAGCGCGCCATCCTATTTTCCATCCGTATTCCCAGGATCATTTTTGCCGGCATTGTCGGGGCCTCTCTTTCCTGCTCCGGGGTCGTTTTCCAGGGTATTTTGCGCAATCCGCTTGCCGATCCATACATCCTCGGCGTTTCCGGCGGCGCCGCCGCCGGCGCGATTGTGGCCATCACCCTCGGTTTGGATTCGCTTCCGTTCGGCGTCACAGCGGTTGCCTTCATCGGCGGAATTTCCTCGATACTTCTGGTATGGGGGCTTTCCGGTTCCTCTGCTGAACGCAGAACGGACAGGATTCTCCTTTCCGGCGTTATCGTCAATGCGTTTTTTTCCGCACTGATCATGTTTCTTGTTGCGGTAGCCGGCAGTGAGCGGCTGCAGGGCGTCATCTTCTGGCTGATGGGCGATCTGGGGATGGCGGAGAAAAAAGATATCCTGCTGGCCGCGCTGTTAATGATTGCCGGTTTCATCCTAATGTTTATGAATGCCCGGGATCTCAATATCATGCTTGCCGGCGAGGATACGGCCCTGCAATTGGGGATTAATGTAAAAAAAACAAGGATGACGCTGCTTTTGGCGGCGTCCCTCGTGACGGCGGGGGCGGTGTCGATGAGCGGTATAATCGGCTTCGTCGGACTGATGATTCCCCACATCGCGAGGATGCTCTTTGGTTCCGATAACCGGCTTTTGCTGCCCGCTTCGCTGCTCTTTGGCGGGGCATTCCTGATTGTCGCCGACGCCATTGCCCGCACGGTTATTGCCCCGTCCGAGCTGCCGGTAGGGGTGATCACCGCCCTTTGCGGGGCGCCGTACTTCGCCTATCTGATGAAGAGGTCGAAATAGCTGCTATGGAGATACTGGGGATTGAGGGTGTAAGTTTTCAATATGGTGAGAACTGGATACTGAGGGATATCAATCTGAAGGTGCGAAAGGGTGAGTTCTGGGGAATTTTAGGGCCGAACGGCGCCGGGAAGACGACGTTGATGAACCTGATCGACGGGATAATCCCGCCGCGGGAAGGCGTGATTAAAATCGGCGGAAAATCAGTCTTCGAGATGAAAAGAAAGGAACTTGCGAAGCTGATAGCGGTTGTGCCGCAGGACGCCTCGCTGGTTTTTCCTCTGACAGTCGAGGAGGTGGTGCTGATGGGGAGAACCCCCCATCTGGGAAAATTCGAGTTTGAATCCGGAAACGACCTGGAGGTCGCCCGCTTGGCGATGGAGGCGACGGATATCCTGCCGCTTGCAGCGCGGTTGATCCAGTCGCTGAGCGGCGGAGAGCGGCAGCGGGTACTGCTCGCCCGGGCGCTGGCACAGCAGCCCGAGGTGCTGCTCCTCGATGAGCCCACCTCTTCGCTCGATATCGCCCATCAGCTCAGCGCTTTCGAGCTGATCCGCTCGCTTAGCGGATCAGCGGGGCTTACCGTGCTTGCCGCCACGCATGACATGAATCTGGCTTCGCTTTACTGCGACCGGATTGCCCTTTTGCATAAAGGTAATTTTTATTCTCAGGGGACGCCGGAGGAGGCGCTGACCGAAAAGGGGATCAAAGATGTTTACGGGGTCAACGTTGCCGTTGACCGTCATCCATTAACCGGTCTGCCGAGGATTTCACTGCTCGGCGGCCATTCGTCGGAACGAGGAAGTCGGTGGAAAGCCGGCGCTGCCCCGCATCTGTAAGCGAGACGAACCCCGCACTATGCCACTGGTTTTTTTAAAGCCGGGAAGGCGCGGCAAGTAGGGAGACGCAAGCCAGAATATTCGTCCGGCGAATAAAAAAACGACTTTTCGCGAGGAAAGGTCAGGGAGGTAGAAATGTATTTCGGTAAAGTTTTTAGGGTGTTGTCTGTTGTTGCGTTTTTGGGATCTTTCGCTGTGCACGGGTACGGGGCGATGCCCAAGGCCGCGGACGAAGCCGCCGTTATGCCGGAGGTGGTTGTGACGGCGACGCGGGACTCGGAGGAGGTGCGCCGGGTTCCGGCCAATGTTTCGGTGATCACCGCAAAACAGATCGAGAACTCCGGGGCGACGACCATAGTTGAGGCGCTGGAAAAGCTGGAAAGTATAAATTTTGTCGATTACACGGGCACAGGTTCCAAAACATCCATAGACATGCGTGGGTTCGGGGGTGATTCTCCCTACGGGAAGACGCTGGTAATGCTGGACGGTCGGCGGCTCAACCGGCCCGACATGTCCTCGGCAAACTGGCTGCAGATACCGCTGAACAATGTGGAAAGGATTGAGGTGGTGCGCGGCGCCGGCAGCGTTTTGTATGGGGATGCGGCGGTTGGCGGCGTTATCAACATCATTACCAAAAAAGGCGAGGGAAAACCGAAATTCAACGCCTCTGTAATTGCCGGAAGCTATGGGTTGCACGATGAGCGGGTCTCCTTTGCCGGTACTTCCGAAAAATGGAGCTATGCGCTGACCGGGGAGAACAATTACAATTCCGGGTACAGAGACCGCTCGAAATTGTCCTCCCAGGGCGGAAGTTTTGATGTCGGCTACGAGGCGAGCGAGCTCTTCAATGTTTCGCTGGGGGGGGGGTTCAACAAGACGGACTATCAGTTGCCGGGCGCCCTTACCAAGGCGCAGATGGAGCAGGATCGGCGGCAGTACCAGCCAGCCGGTTTGTGGACGCCAGCGTCTTCGGATGACGATGGCGCCGATAATTATACCGATCTCAATTTGGGTGTCAGGTCGTATCTTGGTCCCTGGGGGGAGATGAGCGTCAATTTTCTGTACGGCAAAAAAGAGCTGCAGGCCAACATGCCGTCCTGGTGGGGTCACTATTCCGATACCGGCATCGACACCTACGGGATAACGCCGAAATACATCCTGGAGAAAGATGTCTTCGGGTTCGGCAACAAGCTGCTGCTGGGTATTGATTACTATCGCGAATCGTATAGCAAGGAGTTCTTCACGACCAGGGAAAGAGCGGTAACGCAAAGCTGGGCCGATCTTGCACGGGACAGCCTTGGCTACTATATCCGGGATGAATTCAGCGTCGTGAAAAATCTGATCCTGCACGCCGGTTATCGATACGAACGGGCGAACCTTGAGGGAGACAACACGGATTCGGTCACTCCGGCAAACAATTTTTCCGGAAAGGACAAAAACTACAGCGTCGAGGCTTACGAGGGCGGAGCGACCTGGCTTTTTGGCAAACAATCCAAGATGTTTGCAAAATATGCAACGGTTTACCGCATTCCTTTTCTCGACGAGATCGCCTATTTTAATGGTTTCGGCGGCGGCTTTCTGGCGGACCTCGAAGAGGAAAGGGGCGCCAGCATAGAAGTGGGAACGGAATTTTATCCGCTCAAGGATTTGAAAATAGGCTTGACCATGTTCAGGGTCGATATGGAGGATGAGATCGTTTACACCGGTGTGTTTCCGACGGGACAAAACGAAAATACCGGAAAGACCCGGCATGACGGCGCGGAAATATCCCTCTCCTATCTGTTGGGAAAGAAGGCGAAGATTTACGGCAATTTCACCTATCACAAGGCCACCTTTGAAAACGGGGCAAACAACAAAAAAGAGATTCCAATGGTTCCGAACCGGATGGCAAACGCGGGCGCGGAAATATACCTGCCCTTCAATGTTACCCTCCGTCCGGAAATCCGCTATGCGGGGGATTCCTACCTTGGCGGCGACAACGATAACAGCACGGAGAAGCTGGAGTCGCGCACCTTGTTTAACCTCTATCTATATTACCGTCCCACCTTCGGGAAGATAAAAACGACGCTGTTTTTAGGCGCGGAGAATCTGACCGATCAGAAATATTCGTCATACGGTTACGATGGCGGCGCCTGGAGTCCCAATACCTACTATCCGATGCCGGGGATTGTCTTCAAGGGGGGGCTCTCCTGCGAGTTTTAATAGAACAAAAGTAACTACTCAGGTGGATAGTCTGTAGGTGTTTAGGATCCTTTGATGAAAGCGGAGCTTACTGTTCATAAAAGGTGTTGGGGGCATTGATTCGTTCTTTGCGCAGTCCTGACAGACTACAGTCTAAACAACCTGAGTAGTTACGCCAATTTTTTGGTAAAAAGATGAAAAGTATTGTTTTTCATGGGAAAATAATAATTATACTGAGCGTGATGGCGGCTTTCTTTGTGGGGCCGCCGCAGGTCATGGCTGACTACCCGCCGCAACGGATTATCTCCCTGGCGCCGAATCTGACGGAGATTATCTGCGATCTCGGCCTGGAAAAACGGATCGTCGCGGTGACCGATTACTGCGACTATCCTCCCGGGGTCGCTTCCAAACCGAAGGTGGGCGGTTTTGCCAATCCTTCCCTGGAAGTCATCGTTTCGCTGAAGCCCGATCTTGTAGTTATGACAATGGACGGAAATCCGCAGGCGCTGGAGGTCCGCCTCCGAAAAATGGGGATAAAAACCTACATTTTTCAGGCGCGACGGATAAATGAACTTCCCGGGGCGATCCGCGGCCTCGGCGATGCCCTCGGCGTGGGACGGGAGGCAGACCTCAGGGCGAGGTGGTTTGAGGATAAACTGCGGGGTTTTGAGAGAAGAAAACAGGAGCTTCTGCAAAAAAGGAGTAAAAAGGCGGTCTTTGTTGTCCAGTCCCTGCCGTTCATGGCGGCGGGAAAGGGGACGATCATGGATGATGCCTTTGAGATTCTCGGGATGGAAAACATCGCCGCGGCCGGGGGGAGTGGTTACAATAAGTTCTCGCTGGAGGAGATTATCCGTCTGGCGCCCGATGCGCTTTTTTTCGGAAAGGGGGACGGGATGGGGGAAAGGGCCAAACCCCTCCTCAAAAGGCTGGCTGTTTTGCCCGCGGTTCGGGAGGGGAAGGTCTTTTTCCTTGACGAGGCAGTTTACCGGCTCGGTCCAAGGATAATCAGTGTTTTGCAAGAGATGTCAGATTGTCTTTAATGCTTCCTTCTGACGTTGACATTTTTAAGGCCTTGCGTATTGTTTCCTAAAGGCGGTGAGGGCTGCTTCGTAAACCAGCCGGATGGGAACCGCGTGGGCGTTTGCCGCTTTTTTGCAGTCCTCGTACTCGGGGGAGGCGGTTACTATGCGACCGTCCTTTTCTCCCACCTTGATGCCCACTTCCCCGAATTCAGTAGTTATTTCCTTACGATGGCGCTCCAGACAGACCCTTTGCGACACCGATATTCGGACCCCGAAGGTAGATGTTTCAGTGAGAATTATATCCGCGATTGTTTTTGCTCGTCCTGGCTCGCAGATCGCCGCAAGCAACACCCCCGGCCTGTTTTTCTTCATCATGATCGGGGTCATGAACACGTCAAGTGCCCCGGCGGCGAAGAGCTTTTCCATAACGGGCTCGTAAAACTCGGGATTTAAATCGTCGATATTTGTTTCAACGACCGAGACAAGCGGCAGGGACAAGAGATCCTCTTTTGTTTCCTCGCCCAGCATTACCCGCAGCACATTTGCCGTTCCGAAATCGCTTTTCCCAGCGCCGTAACCGATAGCCTTCACTGCCATCTGAGGAAGATGGCCGAACTCGGCGGCAAGCTCCGCGATGATGGCCGCCCCGGTCGGCGTTACCAGTTCGCCCTCAATATCGAGCTTTTGCCAGGGGACGCCCCGCAGGATTTCGGCGGTGGCCGGCGCGGGCAGGGGGATGACGCCATGCGCCCCGTTCGTGTATCCGTAAAAGGTGGGCATCGGGCTCGCTGTCACTTTCGGCCAGCCTAAAAGTTCCAGGAGGATCACGGCGCCGACGATATCGACGATCGCATCAACAGCGCCGACCTCATGAAAATGAACCTCTTCGGGTTTGTTGCCATGCACCTTTGCTTCCGCATTGGCAAGCCGCATGAATATCCGTCCGGCTGTTTCCCGCACACGGGCGGAAAGCCCTGAATTATCAATTATGCCAAGTATATCCGAGAGACGTCTGTGGGTGTGCTGGTGAGCTTCGAGGAGCACGTTGACGTCTGTGGCTTCAATGCCGCCGGTTATCCTTTTCGTTATTTCGATCTTATATCCGCCGATGCCGAGTGCGGAGAGCCTCTCTCGAAATATTGCAGCATCTGCGCCCACATCTATCAGCGCCCCGAGCGTCATGTCGCCGCTTATTCCCATGAAACAGTCAAAATAAGCGATTTTCATTTGTTTACCAGATGTGCGAAGTAGCCTGCCCCGAAGCCGTTGTCGATATTGACGACAACGACGCCGGATGCGCAGGAGTTAAGCATTGCCAAAAGCGCGGAGAGTCCTCCGAAATTTGCCCCATAGCCGATGCTCGTCGGCACCGCGATCACCGGTCGGGAAACCAGTCCGCCGACGATGCTCGGCAGCGCTCCCTCCATGCCGGCGACGACGACCAGGACGTTTGCCCGCATTATTTTGTCCCTCTGAGAGAGAAGGCGATGCAAGCCGGCAACCCCGACGTCATAGGAGCGCTCTACAATGCTTCCCATTGTCTCTGCGGTAATTGCCGCTTCCTCCGCGACGGGGATATCGGCTGTTCCCCCGGTCAGCACCATAATGTACTTGTCGTTCACAACCGGGGCAGTACTGTCTGCCATGGTTTTATCTACTATCATAATCCTCGCGACCGGATAGTAGGTTGCCTCAGGAACAAGGGCAGATATTGCGCCGGCAATGTTAGTTTCTACACGGGTGGCAATGATTTTCTCATGTTGTTCGGAGAGTTTCTTGACGATTTGGGCGGCCTGTTCGGGTGTTTTCCCCTGACAGAACACTACTTCGGGAAACCCGTTGCGGAGGGAGCGATGCGTGTCAAGCTTCGCATAGCCAATTTCCTCATAGGGGAGGCCGCGCAGACGTTCCATGGCAGCGGCGATCGGCAGATTGCCTGCCTTCACCTCTTCAAGGAGTTCCTCTATTCTTTTTTTGTCCATAATCGCTTCAGACCCGGATGTAAAATATGCTGGCTTTACCCTTCCTTGGTCTCACTATCCGACAAACGGTTATTTGTCAAAGGATTTTAACCGCGGCACTCAAGCTACGGCATCAACAACATTAGCAATAACAAATATTTCAGACAAGAATAAGCGCCAGCGCAGCGATGATAATCAAGGTCACGGAGGTTGACGCCAACCCGAAAACCGGTATTAGCAAGAGCCCGGCGCATAGACCGCCGAGAGAGCCGCCGATCAGGCAAGAGGTGTACAAGAATGTTCTCTTGTTAAGTCCTTCTGTTTTGTAAATGCTGGCACAGACGATCAGTCCACTTGTCAGAAAGCCGGTGGCTGCAATTAGCAAAGCAGTCAGCAGCAGGTTGCCGGTATCACTTTTTGCGCTTCCGATAAACGCGGCATTAAGCAGCATAATGCCGATCAACAATGTCGCGCCCCAGAAGCGGTTGCGATTTATGGACATCAAACTTTGTTTTACCGCTGTTCCTGTTTTCGTCGTCAAATCGCGTAAAAGTGGCGCTCCCAAAGCCATGCCCGCCATAAACGCCGCGAGCAAGAGAGAAATCTGCTGATAGAGGATGCCCTCTTTTGTCCCGTAGCGGAGGATGAGGAGCGATGCGCTTGTTATGCCAAGAAATCCGCCAACGGCCTTCAGAATGGTTTTCTGCCAATAAGGCCGCAGATGGCTTACCGCAAACAGAAGGAAAAGTGCTATGCCGGCAATCATGCCGAGCCAGAGTGAGTGCCTTTGCACCGTTACTAAATCTGGCATGCGGGAAAGAACCATCTGCGGGAATAGAGCGTCTGCCCAGGACTGAACAGCAGAGGAGTAACAAGCGGGTCTGAGAGCGGAGTTTTCAGGAGAATCCATATTTTGCAGTTGATTTTTGATATTCGCAAAATCTTCGCTCTCGAAAAGTTTTCGTATGAATAATGATTGTATTATACTGCTTTTTATTCCTCGTTCCCGGAGGCGCTCCGTTAAAACCTCGGGAGAATGGGGAAGCGGGGCAAAGGAGGAGGCGATCAACGTAGTTGTTCCGGGAAGGATGAGCCTCTCGGGGAAAACAGCGGCAAGTGCCTGGTAAATGGAGGCAAGATTGATTAAATCATTAGTCTTCTTGGTGTTTTCTAAGGAAGGAAGGCGGATAACTACGATGCCGCCGTGATAAAGGCGTGCGGCCATACTGTCAAAAAATTCGCGCGTGTAATAGTGATTCATCCGGCAGGATAGGGGCGCCGCAATGTCAACAATTATGATGTCCCAGGCAAATCCCTTGTATTTAAGGAACTTTCGCGGATCAGCGCGGGAGAGGTGAACGGCCGGATTTGCCAGCGATTTGCGGATGTCGCCGGGGAGGCGAAAACGGATAAAGGGGTCTTCTGCGGGGAGCATTACGTCTATCCGTGCCGGCTTGTGAAGCAGCAACTCGCGTACGCTCCCGTCCCATCCGCCCCCAATCACCAGTATTCTGTGAGGGTCAGGGTGCTGAACGGCGGCCAGATGGGCGAAGCGAGCCCCTTCCGTGTCTTTTGTTGTAAATACAGCAGTATTGTTCTCGAATACGGAAATATCCCCGCCGCGATATGTGGCAGCGACACGGCCAAAGGAGAAATCACCTGAAAAAAAGAGGCCAGGATGATTTAGCGCGGTCATCCTCATGTCTAACCAGGAGACTTTATAGAGAAAGGGAAGAGTTACCAATGCCAGAGTTATGGCGATAAAACGACCATATCTGCCTGTTTTTCTTTGAAAACGCAGGAGCGCCGCCGTAAAGGACAGCAGGGCGCAAAAGAGGGCAAGAAACAGATTGCTAAAACCGTATTGAATGCCGAAAGTTGCCAGGAATCCCCCGGCTATGCCTCCTGCCGCTTCCATTGCGCACGCGCCCTCCGGACTCCCTCTCGTCTCTAAATGTATAGAAGTGATTTCACTGAACATCAGACCGGAAATGATGCCGCCAGGCAGCAACAAGATAAGGATCGCCAATTGCTTGAAAGGAAGGATGGAAAAACCAGCTATATTGTTCGTAAAAAAATCGCTGCCGCGGATGCAAACGATTCCGGACAATAAAAAGAGTGCAAAGAGGGTGAATAAAGCGGCTATCCTGTTTTCAGTTGGCCATGATCTGCGAAAAAGCGTCCCGAAGGCGGCGAAGAGCATCCAGCCTCCGAGGGCTGCCGGGTATATAAGCTCAACCCCGTGAAAGACAATGCTCAGCTCCCGAAAAATTACTATCTGCCCGAGCAGAGTTACAAGGCCGGCCATAAACAGGGCTGTTCCTGCGCCGCTTGCTGTCGTTCTAAAGATGGCCATTAAGCTTCATTTTCGCTGAACACAATCGCCTGAAAAGTCAAAAAAACCGCATTGTCCCTCCAGGCGTCTGCCGGCAGACCTGCCTTCATGCTGAGATGATCAAGCATTTCTTCTCTGTCCCATCCCTGTTCGGTGGCGACCTGGGGGAGAAAGACGGCGGATCGGCCGCCTTTCTGAAGCATTACCCCGTCTGTGCCCACAACGATGTCGGCGGGTCCGGCTACCCTTTTCATCGGCGTCAAAACGGAAATCTCTATTTCCAGATCGGGAAGTTCGCGGAGGGTGACTGGGTTAAAGCGGGGATCCTCGAACGCTGATTCCAGGGATACAGTTGCCACGAGCTCGGCAAGAGGTCGATCGGGAACCATTCTGCCGATGCAGCCGCGCAGATTGCCTCGTTTCTTGAGGGTGACGAAAACACCGTGCAGCTCGCGCCGAAGAGGGGTGGAAGGCCTTGGCAAGGGCGTCATTTTTACTGTCAGGTAACGATTAATTGTTTCTCTGACCAGTGATAGCAGATAGTTACGTTCAGAGGGGGATATAGAAGTTTCTCCGCTCGCAACGGCAGGGGTTGTCTCACTGCGAGTTTCATAACCGGCGGCAACGAGCAGCGCCCCATAGCCGACGACGCGGTTGCGTTCGCCGATAGGGATATTCCCCGAGTTGGCATAGCTGATAATTTTCCCCTCCGTTGCGCCCATTTCCCTGGCGGCGGCCATTGCTGCGATGATTGGGGCTTCACCGCAGGCGCAGGTGGACAGATTGGGGATATGGCGAGCGGCCTGCGATCGGACAGTCGTCCTTAATCTTTCCGGATTCAGGGTTGCAATAGCCGTAAGCGTTTCCATATCAACCTCTTCCGCATCTTCGGCTGTTGGGTAGTGGGAGAGGTCGGAACTGGCGACGATCAGTCCCCGCCTTTTTTTGAGAACAGCGGCAAGGGCTTTGCCGAAACGGATGTATAGGGCGGTGTCGGCTTGGCCGACGATGGCGGCGATGATTTTCGCCTCCGGGAAGAGTATCTGGGCGAAGGGGACCTGAACCTCTACCGAGTGTTCCCTCTGGTGGGGCGTTTTGTCCAGGATGCAGTCGGGGGAGAGGGAGAGCAATTCGGCGTTAGCTTCCCTATCGATAACTGCCGTTCCCAAAGGGGTTCGGAAGCCACTTCCCGGGTAAAGCGCTATTTTCTGAAGATTGGGTGTTGTGTGGTTGGTTCCGAGCAGTACTATCGTGTCGTAGGTTTCGTTGCGCGTCTGATTCCAGCCATCGGCGCAGATCTGTCCCGAATAGATGTAGCCGGCGTGCGGCACAACTACGGCAAAGGGTTTTATCCCCTGCGGGGGCAGCGCATCTTCCAGGAATTTTTTAATAGCAAGCCTCAGAACGTCCGCATTTTCAGGATAGAACTGCCCGGCGACGGCGGGCGGACGAATTTCGCCAGCGTCCATACCGGAGGGCACGGCGCCGATCGTCAAAACGGGAATCCCGAATTTCAGAATGTCCATAATGCAGCTCCTTTTTTCGTTAGTTTGGTTTTCCTTGATCTGATTGTTTTAAAAGATATGCCAGTTGTTACCCTGGTTGCCTGCCATACTGGCGATTGGCGCCTCACTGCCTGACGTAAGAAACCATATTAAAATAGTATATTGGCAAAGTATCGAAGCGGCATGGGATTTCTAACATTGCCGGCTATGGTTAGTCAAGATGATTTAAGATAATTGATTTGGTGGGATAGCGGGGGATAATCATAAAAAAAGCCCTCCGACATTTTAAAAACATCGGAGGGCCGTTGATGGCAATTCTTACAGTACCATTACGTTTTCTGCAGCCGGGCCTTTTTTGCCCTGGGTTATTTCGAAACTGACGCGCTGACCCTCGGCCAGCGTTTTGAAGCCGCTCGATTTAATGGCGCTGTAGTGAACGAAAACATCGCCGCCCTCGGAGTCCTCTATGAAACCGAAGCCCTTCTGCTCATTGAACCACTTTACTGTTCCTTCTGACATGCTGTGCATCCTCCTTTCGTAAAATTTATTCAAGTCGGATGAACACGCTCGCAAAAGCAACAACAGGGCGAAAGACCCTTGGACAACTGTCCGGTACTGCACTGCAAAATGTCTGTATCCAACTCCTGTGCCGATCTTCCAACTAAGGAAGCCCGAGGCGCGGCGTGTATAGGCTATGTTAAAAGGGAATGTCAAGTTTTATTTTTCCATCACCCCAGCGGCAGGATGCTTCATTCATGGAATCTTTCAAAGAGCTGCTCGGTTACCTTGGTTCCCCATTGCTCGCCCTCTTTTTGAAAAACGAGACGAAAACCGGTTGCTTCGTATAGATGACGAGCTGAGGAGAGACCTTGAAAAGTCCAGAGGTAAATCTTGCGGTAGCCTTTGCCATCGCAAAAAGCGACAGCTTCGTTTAAAAGGCGCCTGCCCCATCCCTGCCTCTGCAATTGGGGATCAATAATGAACCAGCGCAGGTGCGCGCCTTCGCTTTCGTCCGCTTTTATCCCATCTATAGCGATTGCCCCCGCTATTCCCTCCCCCTTCTCGATCGTCCATAGTCCGTCCCGCCCTTCTTCAAAACGATTCATGAATTGGGAAAGTTCGGTAGCGACCTTTGTCTCGAAAAAGAGGCCGAATCCCCAGTGAAGATGATAATACGCGCCATGCATTTCGACGATTCTCCCGATTGCCCCCGGATAATAGCCGGCAATGATTTCCCCCATATCACCTCTCCTGCGTTATTTTTTCATCGGCATTTTTGCATAAAAAATCAGGCATCGAGGACTCCCGTTGCACTCCAGTCAAAAGGGTTTTCGTTGCTGAAATCGGGGTTCAGCGCCCTGTCGTCAACATCCTGGGTGTAGATTTCTTCAAAACCCATATCCAGGGCGGCGTTTACGACTTGTTCATACTCCTTCTTCGTTATCCGCCGACGCAAAAGCGGGTGTGTCGTGTCTGCGGATAAGCGGCGCTCCGTGTTAATAATGGGTGTATATTGCGACATGATGCTAAGCGGGAGGAGGGGCGATACGGACCTTATCAGCCTTAACGCTTCAAGGCTGTTTTCAACGCATCCAGGCAGGATAAGGTGACGGACGATGATCCCCCCGGCGGCCACTCCGTCTTTATCAAGGGACAGGGCATCGCCAACCTGCCGCACCATCTCTTTGAGAGAGGCAAACGCCTGTTTGGGATAGTCGCCAACCCCGGACAGTTTTTTTGCCGTCTCGGCGCTGCCGTACTTGAAATCGGGGAGATAGATTTCCACCTGTCCGTCGAGGAGGGCGATGCTCTCTTTTCTTTCATAACCGCCGCAGTTGAAGACGACCGGCAGCGAAAGCCCCTTTTTTCTGGCAAGAAAAAGCGCTTCCATTATTCCCGGCAGGTGGGGAGTAGGGGTTACCGGTTCTATATTGTGACACCCGGCATTTTGTAATTCAAGCATGATATCAACGAGTTCATCTACGGAAACCGACTGTCCGGCGGGGGTGTGGCTGATCTGGTAATTCTGGCAGTAACTGCATCTCAGGTTGCAGGAGGAAAAAAAGATAGTTCCCGCGCCCCTGGCCCCGGAAAGGGGGGGTTCCTCGCCGTGGTGAGGCAAATGGGCGCTTATAAGCATCTTGCTGGCAAGGTGGCAGAAGCCTCTTTCTCCGGAATTCCTGTTTACATGGCACATCCGTGGGCAGAGTTCGCAATCGGAGAGGATGCTCTTCAGTGTTTCAATATTCTTCTCAATACCGGGATAATTCATTCTTTAACAATCATGATTCATTTAGATATTTTTTGGCAAATAAACAGTTTATTAAGGGTCTTATCAGAGTATTTCAACTATGTCCCGCAGCCTGTTGCTTGCTATCAACTCCAAAAACTCTTCGCCAAGGGGCGCCGCGAGCGCCACCGTCTTTTTCCAGTTGGCGATTCTCGTTTGGGGGTCGTCAATGAATGTAGCGAAATCATTGCGATCGGGTATCCTGCCGTTGGGGAGTTTTTGGATAAAGCTTTCCGCTGGACAAACCATCAGCACGTGGTCGAGAAAAGCAGCCGGCGGGCGTCTTTTTTTAAAAACCTTGTCCATCCAGCCGGGAATGATTCTTTCCTGGTGATGGAAAAACAGCGTCAGCCCGCCATTTTTAGTGCGGTAATCCTGGTTTATATTATAATCCAGCAGACCGCCGTCGCGGTAAACGCCGTCAGGAGCGCCGAAGATGTCCCGGACGCCGGCGACGACAAGGGGGATG
This sequence comes from Syntrophales bacterium, assembly GCA_023229765.1. Classification (NCBI taxonomy): domain Bacteria; kingdom Pseudomonadati; phylum Thermodesulfobacteriota; class Syntrophia; order Syntrophales; species Syntrophales bacterium. Next base: position 90,291 of record JALNYO010000012.1, read on the forward strand.
GCGCCGGATGCAATGACGGCGGATTTGAAATTTACCTCGTTTAACGGTGAAAAACGGCCTTTAAATCCCTTTCGTAAGCAGAAATCCGGCGGTCGGGCGCCGTAATAAAAGACAACTCTTTCGGCAAACCAATGCAGCAGCGGCGGGCTTACGGCGTTGGCCAGGAATATTGAGAGAAAACCTAATTTTTGTAACAAAACATTGTCAGAGGCGGCGAGATTCTTCATCCTCGTTGTCAGGATCGCAAGCCGGTATCGTTTATTGGAGAGGGCGAAAGGAAGGCCGTCATCCTCAATATAACTGTTAACGATTGCTGTCAGTGACCGAAGGATTGTCCGGGGTGTGTCTTTTCTGTTGTAGATTGCAGTTATATATGCCTCCATAAGCATGGCATAGCTCTTCTCTGCTTCCGGCTGCGGCCATGCTGCGAAGCGCCAAGCCCCGGCAGAGGCGCCCACCAGCCAGACCGGGTTTTTGCGGCCAAGTGATTGTTCCCTGAGCAAGGTAAGATCGAAGCCGCTTGTGACCAGCCAGCGGGGGCCTCCCGCCGGGCCGAAATAGGTTGCTATATGGTCCAGATTGAAGCCGCCGCTGCAAATAATCTCGTATGCCTGTTTGCCTGCCTTAACTCGGATATTTCCGCTCATTGTTCTTGCATCCTGCCAATTTTACTGTGTCTGTTAAATTATCACAGACGTTTGCCGCTAATTGCAAAATTGTAAATAAACTTGACACCATTAGCGACGTCTTGTAAATTATCTTCGCTCTTTCATTGCAAACAGATTCTTTTATATGATGGCAACATTCATTGTCAACGTCAATATGGAGAGTTTTGCGCTGGTTTTTGCTGATACAGTGTTTTGCCGGGTGAGAAAAGCGCAGCTTTACGTCAATAGAGAGACATGATTGTTTTTGTCAGAAATGATTCGGTATCTATAAGAAGGTATATCCTTGGTTTTTGAGGTGAATAATGTCGGAAATAAGCTTAAAGATGGAGAATATAGGGCGTCAGGCTAAAGAGGCTGCAATCTTTCTTGCCAAGACTTCGACTGATGTAAAAAATGGGGCGCTTGAGGCAATGGCGGAGGCCATCTTGCAAAATGCCGATTTTCTGAAAAGAGAAAACGAGAAGGACCTTTCTTATTCGCGAAGCATTGGCCTTTCATCTGCAATGTTGGAGCGGTTGACGCTCTCTGACGCTTCTCTGGAGGGAATCGCCAAGGGACTTCGGGAGGTTGCCGCTCTGCCGGATCCGGTAGGAAAAATCACTTCAATGTGGCGGCGGCCGAACGGACTGCTTGTCGGTAAAATGCGGATACCCCTGGGTGTCGTCGGAATGATATATGAATCACGCCCGAATGTTACCGTGGATGCGGCCGCCCTTTGCCTGAAGTCGGGGAATGCCGTTATCCTGCGCGGGGGATCCGAGGCGATAAACTCCAACTTGGCTCTATCAAAGATCGTTGCCGAAGCTCTTCAGAAATTCTCACTTCCGGAGCGCGCCGTCCAGGTTGTGCCGATGACTGACCGGGAGGCGGTTTATGAAATGCTGCAGCTTGAGGAATTCATTGATGTGATCATCCCCCGAGGGGGGGAGGAGCTGATCCGCGCGGTGGTGAGGGATTCAAAAATTCCCGTGATCAAGCACTACAAGGGTGTCTGCCACGTCTATGTTGACGAAGACGCCGATATGGACATGGCAATCGGGATCATAATCAATGCCAAGGCTCAGAGGCCTGGGGTTTGCAATGCGCTGGAGACTCTGCTTGTCCATGAAAAAATTGCGCGCATATTTCTGCCGCTTGCAGCCATCAAGCTTCGGGAAGCAGGCGTAACTTTAAGAGGTTGCGAAAAAACAAGGGAAATCCTGCCGGAGGCGGAGCCGGTTACGGATGATGACTGGAGCAGGGAATACCTCGATCTGATTCTGGCTATTCGGGTAGTGGGAGATATTGACGTCGCGATCGCCCATATCGAGAAGTACGGTTCGCTCCACACCGAGGCTATAGTAACCGAGAACTACGGTCGTGCGCAGCGCTTTATCCAGGAGGTCAATTCCTCTGCGGTGCTGGTCAATGCCTCAACGCGCTTCAACGATGGCTTCGAGCTGGGGTTGGGAGCGGAAATCGGCATCAGCACGACCAAACTCCACGCGTTTGGACCGATGGGGCTCGAAGAGCTGACTACGACAAAATTCATTATTTATGGAA
>JALNYO010000013.1 GCA_023229765.1 Syntrophales bacterium
CAGAGTAAACCAGATCAGGGATGAAATATTCACCGTCAGCAAAACGCCTGCCGACAACCTCCATCGCACTGCGGGCGTCATCCAGAATTTTAGCGGGGTCTTCATTGGCGTTAAGACGTTCTTCTACAATCTTTAACACCTCGTCTTCCTTGAGTTCCGCCATCAAACTGATCAAATCTCCTGCCATCGCAATTCTCCTTCCTTATCTAATTATGGTTATTATCTGATTGACCTTACAAATACATCGTTTTCGGAATACAATAGCGAAGCTTAGCTCCGCCGTTGTATTCCGAAAAAAACAGAAGCTCTGAGGCCTCACTCGCACTTATATTTGACAACCGGCGCTTTTGGATCCGCCGTCCATTCCTGTATTGAGCCGTCATATATCTTTACATTAGTATATCCCAACACTTCATGCAACTCAAACCACAATGTGCCCGCATATCCACCAACGCCACAATAGACAATGATCTCTTTGGATTTATCCTTACCAACCACATTTAGAGCCATTTCCCTTGTTATATTGGCATCTTTCCATGTTCCGTAAGTGACCGCGCCACTTTTATCTTTTGTTAAATTCCAGAACCAGGGTGTCGCCAGACATTTTGCCCCGGGGATATGCCCTGGTCTCTGTGCCCAGGGTTCCTGTATCAGCCCAAAATAAACATCGGCATCTCTGGCATCAACTAAAAGGGATTTTTTGGACCTTTTCTTCACATAGTCCTTTGAGACAAACATTTTTTTAAGTACTGCGCCGGCATATGTTACCGGGGTTGGCGTAACGACTTCGGCAGAGGCAGCTCTCCCTTCTGCCGCCCACTTGTCGTATCCTCCATCAAGGATGGCCACGTTTTTAACACCGGCATACACTATCGTGGCTGCAACCCTGGCAGCATCGGCCATAGCATAGACCCCCATTGGATCAGCAGTTCTGCCTACAACAACTACGATGGAATTGCCGGTTATCCCCGTTTTGCCCATGGTGGCAAAAAGGTCTTTCTCTTCAGGCAGTTCCATCCAGGGGAATTCCTTGCCGAAGAGATTTAAATACCAGTTGCCGAGACAGGGAACATTTACCGCGCCGAAAATATGACCTTTTGCATATTCGTCGGGATTTCGAACATCAAGGATGAGCAGGTTTGGAAAACCAATATTATCTGATAACCAATTAGTGGAAACAATAGGGTCAATCATGGATCGGGATGTTTGGGAAAAGCAATTATTACCCAGGGGCAAGACGATAAGTGCCAAAACCACCAAGCCAAACAATACGTCCTTTTTCATTTTCTTTCCTCCTTTCAAAGACTCATCAAATGGATAGAATGTGATCAAACGATCAAACGGGAAACGCCCCTGTTTGTAGAGCTTGATAACTTTTTATAAAAATTCCTTTAAAGACCCAAATATGCCTTTTTTATCATCTCATCTTGAAGGAGCTGCTTACTTTCTCCGGACAGGGTCACGCGCCCGTTTTCCAGCACATAGGCCCGATCTGCTATCTCCAGCGTCTGTTGTACATTTTGCTCCACCAGGAAAATTGAAATGCCTTCGTCCCTAAGCCTCTGGATGATGCTGAACATTTCCTCCACAACCAGCGGCGCCAGTCCGTTTGAGGGCTCATCGATGATGAGCAGTTTCGGTTTTGACATCAAGCCCCGACCGATGGCAACCATCTGCTGCTCGCCGCCGCTCATTGTCCTGGCCAATTGTGACTGTCTTGCCTTTAATCTGGGAAAAAGCTGAAAGACCTGTTCCATGGTCTGCTCCTTTTGATCCCAGACGCGCCGGAGATAGGCGCCCATCTCCAGATTCTCGCGGACCGACATTTCGGGAAAAAGCTTTCGCCCCTCCGGTATATGGGAAATCCCCAACTCCACGATAACATTAGGCTTAAATCCATCTATTCTCTTGTCCTGGAATTCCACACTCCCGGATGCCATGGGCAGCAAACCGGTTATTGCATTGAGCAAAGTGGTCTTGCCGGATCCATTGGTGCCAACCAAGGCGACTATTTCCCCCTGCCTGATGGTTAAAGAAACATCCCACAACACCTGAATCTTGCCATAAAAAACACTGACGCTGTTAACTTTTAACACGGGCCTTATCCCCCAGATATACCTTGATAACTTCTTCGCAGACAGCAATTTCCTCTGGCGTTCCTTCAGCAATCTTTGAACCATGGTGAAGCACAATGATCCGCCCGCACAGGTTCATGATGGCTTTCATGACGTGCTCAATCATAATAATGGTAATCCCCCTGCACCTGATTCTCGTGATCAAATCCATCGCCTGAACGACCTCGGTCTGATTTAATCCTGCCATTATCTCGTCCAGCAAAATGAGTTCCGGATCGGTTGCCAACGCCCGGGCAACTTCCAGCCGTTTCTGATTGCTCAGAGTGAGATCCCTGGCGGGGGTTAATATCGCCCCGGATAACCCGACAAATGCCAAAATTTCCGATGCTTTTGCAACGGCATCCGCTGATGACAGCCCGGGCGATATCCCAAAATAGGATCCCAACATAACATTATCAAGAACGGACATATTCGCAAAGACCTTGACAGTCTGAAAGGTCCTTGCTACTCCCATTCTGCATATCTTATAAGGACTTACACCGGCGATATCCTGGCCTTTAAATTTAATGCTTCCTGATTTCGGACTTAAAGCGCCCGATATCAAGTTAAACAACGTCGTTTTGCCTGCCCCATTGGGACCAATGAGCCCAACCGTTTCATTTTTTTCTACATGGAAGTCCACACTGGAAACAGCAGTCAGTCCTCCAAAATACTCGGTCACTCCTTGACCTTCAAGTATCGGCATTTTTCCTCTCCGAAATTCTTTTCCATGTTTTTTGTACCAACCCGACAATACCCTCCGGCAAATACAGGATCGCGACCAGCAGTATGACGCCAAAAATGAGCATGTAGTAATAGGGGAACCTGGTTATTAAAAATTCTTCCAGGTAGGTAAAGATAGCGGCGCCAATGACAGGGCCCAACAGATGTCCCATACCGCCAAAGATAGCCATCAGGACCGGCATGAAAGAAAGAATCGGGTTGAAGGCAATTCTCGGATCAATGTACGTCCATCTTGTCGCCATGATTGCCCCCGCCGTTCCCATAAAAAAGGCGCTGATCGCAAACATGGAGATTTTCAAACCCGTTACATTGATGCCGGTATGAGCCGCTGCCTCCTCATATTCCCCGATACTCTGCAGGGCTAACCCGAATCTGGAATTTTTTATAAAATGGGCGACAAGTATCAATATCACAAAAATAGCGAGCATATAGTAATAGACCGTGGTGTTGTCCGTGGTAGGAACCACCCTCCCGGTCGTGCCTGTTATATTTACTTCCCACCAAAGGACAAAATGGAGGAGGAATTGAACAAGCCCAAAGGTGAACATGACAAAATATATGCCCTTCAGGCGCAGGGTCAAAGCCCCAACCAGGATCGCCAGACAAAAACTGACCAGCCCGCCGATCACGACAACGACAGGCAAGGGTAACACAAACCCGAGCAGGGCCGACGTATACACGCCTGCCCCGAAGAAGGCCGCAGGGGCCAGTGAGACATAGCCTGTAGGCCCGGAAAACATGACCCAGCTTACCGTAATGATAATATACATTAAAATGCTGGTCAGCAGTATGACCGAATACCGGGGGGCATAGAGGGGTGACGTAATCAGCAGGATCAGGAAAATCAAAGATAAAACCAATCCCAGGTATTTTTTGCAGGCAACTTTCATAATATCCATTTTTCTATTTTCCCCAGATGCCGGTTGGCCTTGCCAGGAGCATAAGCATGAAGATTACGTAATAGGCAACCAGTGACAGACCTGGCTGGATAGAGGTTACAATGCTGCCCACGAGTCCCAGCAGAAAACCCCCGATGAAACTTCCCGGGATACTGCCCAACCCCCCCAAAACGATCACAATAAGGGCAATCATGGTGTATTCGAGCCCCATCGTCGGTTGAATCTGGAAGGACATGCTGATAAGTGAACCGCCCAACCCCGCCATCAAGGCGCCAAAGCCGAAACAGATGGCCAGCACCTGGTTGATGTTCACACCCATGAGTTCGGCTGCCGATGAATCCTGAGCTGCGGCCCTGATCGCTTTCCCGAAACGGGTACGGGCCATGAAAAGGTAAAAAACCAAACCAATTACCACTGCAAATCCCAAGGTTATCAGCCGATTAGCCGAAAACTTCGCTCCCCAGAAATTAACTGAAACAGCCAGGAAGGAGTAGCCCTTGATGTCGGCTCCCCAGATCAGGATGGCGACGTTCTGAATGATAAAAAGCAGGGCGAAGCAGGCCAGCATGGAGTTGCCCTCATAGGCGGCCGGGGTTGCAGCCGAAGTTCTGAGGCGTGTGAACAAGGTTCGATAAAGTATAAAACCAATGATAAATGTTACAGGTCCTGAAAAGGCCAGGGAAACCAGGGGATTGATCCCCCAAAGGGTGTACAGAGCCCAGGTGGTGAAGGCGCCGAGCATGATAAATTCGCCGTGGGCGATATTCAGCACCCGGGCAACCCCATATTGCAGACTTAACCCTACGGCAATAAGAGCATAGATGCCGCCCATCAGTAAACCGGCAATCACTACGTCCAGGATTCTTACAATCATTATGATGGTTCCCAGGTTCTATAAGTTGCGGCTGCATATTGTTCAAAAGGGGGATATAAACCCTCGGCGGGAAAACTTGCCACCGGGGTTTTTTTACCCCCTTTTGACACACTGCCTGCCATCAACGTTTTTAAGTCGTAACCTAAAAGTGCCCGCTTGTGTTAATTTCTTTACTTAGGCCACGCCGGTTTGGGGTATAAGGGCGGCGCAGTGCGCTTCTTTCCGACATCGATCACTTCAAATACGCCCTTTTGCCACTGGCCGATCTCGCCGGGATGATTTACGAAATATCGATCTTTATCGTACCAGAACGGTCCCAACGCCGTGTCAAACCTCTCTTTGGCCATGATATCCCTGATCTTTTTCTGATTCAGAGTTCCCGCTTTCTCGATAGCCTGCTGGAAATGCTGTAGCGACGACCAATAATAAAGACCTCCCCAATAGTCAGGTTCCACCTTAAATTTTGCCACATGCTTGGCTACGAGCTCTTTGGCGCCGGCAGAAATTTTTGCATTCCAGGCGCCTCCCCCCATGACTCCCTCCACCACGTTCTTGCCGAACGTATCTCTGTAGAGATTGGGAGAAAAGGGCAAAACAGTGATCAAGAAGGAGTTGAAGTTAATGCCAAGCTCCAGGGACTGCTTGGTCAGAAGCATGCCTTCATCAGGATAACCGGCAACAAAAAGGGCATCGACACCAAGCGAACTGGCCTCTTTCAAGAGTGGCGACAAGTCCTTGATGCCAGGGGGAAAGCTTTTCTTCATTTTGACTTCAATGCCGGCCTTTTTTAAATACGGGGCTGTGGCATTGCCATACTCTATGCCATGGAGGTCTCCCCGGTATATAAGCGCCACTGACTTCACGCCGACTTCTTTATAAATGTCGACGATCGCCGGGGCCTGAGTATCGGAAAAATTCAAAACCTGGAAGAAGTAAGGCAAACTGAGTTTCTTGAGTTCCAAGGCTCCGCCCGGTCCGCCGATCAGGATATAGCCGTATTTGTTGGCAACGGGAGCGGCGGCAAAGAGCCAGCCGGTGCCCCAAGGAGGGAAGATAAAATCGACCTTATCTTCCAGAATCAACTTTTCCAGCAAGTTAGTCATTGTGCCTATATCGCTTTTATCATCATATCTTTTAAGTTCAACGGGCAACTTTTTGCCATACTCCTTCACATATATTCCGCCTTTTTTGTTGACCTCCTCCACCCATAACTCGTAAATTGGACCACCCGCTATCGCTACCGCACCTGCTAAGGGACCGGAAAGAGAAATCGCCTGGCCAATGACTATTTTATCCTTGGCTCCGGCGGCGCCAACCAGAGACACCACAACAAAAACACACACAAACAAAACCAACAATACCCTTTTCTTCATTTTCTCCCTCCTTTTTAGAAAGTCTAAAAAATGATTTTAAAGTCTTGTCACCACAAATCGGCTCTCCGGCTCCCTTGGCATCTGCCCTTCGTTATCTGCTAAACATCAGTAATTCAAGACCCCATCAAGCTCTATCGGTTTAACATCGAATACAGCTCCTGTTGCCGGGGATTTTTCAGTGAGGAAGAATTCCGGCAGACGATCGCTTTCCGCTGCAAGCCCGGCAGCGACATTAAAGGCTTTTTCCCTTAAAAGGGATTGCCTCCCTATATCGAGAATCTTGTCAAAATCCCACTCCCCCCCGTAAACGCTGGCCACCAATTCCGGTATGGTTTCGGGCGAAGCGGCAGAGAACCAGGCAAACAGGCACATGAAGCTGTCCGCAGCGGCAGAAAAGGCTTGCATCATGGCGGAAGCGGCTGCCTGGGCTAACGGAGAAAGCGGATCAATTGGCGCTTCAAGAGTCAGGCCGGCTGTATGATCGGCTCCCATAGGCGAGGTGGCATAGGTAACACCTGTCCCCTTTAAATTTCTCGGGTCGTATGCAGCCATACCCTGCCCTTTTACGGTCGGGATTCTTTTTACTCCCAGAGCCTTGCCTGTTACAAAAGTACCTTGTCCCAACAGCTTGCCCAGTTCGGTTCCAGAGATCATCTCCTCGATCAGTCCGATGGCCGCTTTGCCATCTCCCCAGGGGATCTTCCCTGCTTCCATGCAAACGCCTATGGTTGCCCCCATCTCAATGGTATCAATCCCAAAATCATCGCACAACCGGTCCATACGAGCGATTACATCGAAATCGGCTATTTCACAGTTAGCGCCGAAAAGGGCGATGGTTTCATATTCCAGACTGGATGTTTCGTATTCTCCCTTGGCATCATTATAATGATTGGAGCAGCGTATAACGCAGCCTGCCTGACATGGCTCACCAGTTTTTCCGCCATTTTCTTTCAGCTTGTTCAAAAATCGTTCCGCATTTATGGAAGCCAGCTTGTCATAGAATTTTCCGCTGTAATTGCGGACGGGAAGAATTGCCCTGGAACCTGTAACATCAACGAGTGCGGGCGTGCCAATCTCGCGCAGCCATCTCATTCCTTCATTGTTCATCGCTATATTTGCAAATTTTTTTCTGGCAGCCTCATACCGCTTCTTGTCGGCGTATTGGAATACGCAAGGCTTTTCACATTTTTCAATTACTACGGCTTTTATTTTTTTTGAACCCATGACTGCGCCCATTCCGCCCCGGGCCAATGCACGAGATGGATAACCTGTGGTTGCATCCAGATTCTGCACTGTTGAGTTCCTGCACATCATTTCTCCCGCCTTACCTATGGAGATCACTCCGATCTTCTTGCCGTAGCGTTCCTTTAATTTTTCAACCAGCGGATAATTTGTGAGTCCCACGTAATCATCGGCGGGCACAAGTTCCGCTGTCCCGTCTTTTCCTATTTTCAGCAACTGCCACTTCTTGGAAGCCGGGAGGCCTTCCAGAATAATCATTTTAATGTCATGCTGTCCCAGCATGGTCGCAAAGGTGCCGCCCGAATTAGCTTCCTTGATCCCACCTGTAAGTGGACTTTTTCCCCCAATGGAGAGCCGGTGGGCTGTCGTCACCGTAGTTCCGGCCAGCAGCGTCGTACAGATAATCAGTTTGTTCCCGGCGCCCAAAGGATCGCAGGTTGGATCTACTTCATCGCTCATTACTTTAGAGATCAGGCTTCGGCCACCCAACAGCCGGTATTCTTTTTTCAGTTCCTCCTGCGAGATCGTCTTTTTCTTGACATTAACCCTGTATACTTTTGCCATTGCTATTCCCTCCTCTTTCTTAATATTTGTACACTTCCTTCAGCATAGACAATACCTGTTGGGCGGAAGCCCGTTTAGGTCCAAACATGGCGCCATCGTCTGTCAGGACGCCTCCGACTATTTTTTCCAGCGAGGCCTCCTTGATCTTAAATTCTTTCAAGCTGGGGATACCCACCTCCCGGTTCAAACTACGGATAGCTTCGGCAACCTTAGCGCCCAATTTTGCGGGTGAAAGTTTTTTAGAAAGTGAAAGACCCATAGCTTGAGCAATCCGTTCTACCTTTTCAGGAACGGCATCAGCCACGAATTCTATAGCTGCCGGCAGCGCCAGAGCGCAGCCTATGCCGTGCGGAATGTGATAATGGGCGCCGAGAGTGTGGGCAATGGCATGCCCCCAGTGGATCAGCGAATCGTTAAAAGAGATGCCTGCAATCAGCGCGGCAAAGGCCATGTTTGTCCGGGCTTCGAGATCACTGCCGTTTTTCACGGCCTTGCTGAGATTCTGGATAACAAGCACGATCGCTTTTTCAGCCAGGACATCCGACATAGGGTTCATTCCCTCAGAGGTCAAAGCTTCTGCCGCATGGGCAAAAGCATCCATCCCTGTAGATGCGGTGATACCGGGGGGAAGCCCCAGCATCAATTCCGGATCCACAATAGCCAGCGTTGCAACGGCAGCAGGGCCTATTACCCCTTTTTTGCTATTGCTCGCCGTATCCGAGACAACAGTAACCCCTGTCATTTCGCTGCCAGTCCCTGCAGTTGTGGGGATTAAAACAGTTATTTTCCCTGGTTTGTGCGGGGCGCCCGAGCCTACATAATAACGGCTGATCGGTGGCGGGTTGGTCAGCAGCACATTTATCCCCTTGGCGGTGTCCATCGAACTGCCTCCACCGACCCCCACGACCCCGTCAACTTTCCATTTATTGGCAATTGCCGCCGCCTCGTTCATCAAAGTATCCGGCGGATCTGCCTGTACGCCGTCAAATAGAACGATCTCAATCCCTGCGGCCTTTAAATTGTCGATAATTTTATCGCTGATCCCGGCACTTGCAACCCCCTTGTCATATACACACATGACCTTTTTCGCGCCCAGTTCCCTGACTTTCATTCCCGTTCTCAGCGAAGCTCCCGGCCCAAAAAGGACAGGCACCGATCTACTGAAACTAACAATCATTACTTGTTCCTCCTTTCCAAGATAAACAAAAAGTCGTTACCGAAAAGTTCGGTTTTCATACTCGGCGGGAACAATCTGTCAGATATTGTTCCCAATGAATGCACGCCGGTATCTACCCAATACCTAAAGCGTTTTCAGGCAGGATATAATATTGGTCTGTATTGTAATCAATTCGTGAACCATAGTTATACCGCACGATACATGCCAAAAAAGCATTACCCCTTGCATTTATCCAAATAATTGATATTAAAGAGTATCTCGGTATGGCGCGGCTGTGACAAAAAAGAAAATGTATCGCTCAGACTGCCGGTCTGGCAATATTTTGCCATATTGGCAAAAAGCAGGTTATGAGGTTTTCACTTATCTTAAATTGTAATGCAGGCATGAAAATGGAGGTTGTGCCGTCTACCGTATGCTGAAAGCTTTCATTTTTCTGTAGAAGGTACGCAGGGGAATGCCGCACGCTATGGCTGCCGCTTTCACGTTCCCGTGTTTCTTCAACGACTTGATCATAATATTTCTCGTTATCTCGTCTATATCCTGCCCCGAAACATCCTCTTCGGCGGATTCGCAGGGCAATACATCGGCAAGATCTTTAAGGGTAATGACATTGCCAGTACAGAAATTGAAGATGCCTTCCAGGCAATTTCTCAGCTCACGAACGTTTCCCGGCCATGAATACTGAAGAATCAACTGGAGTGCATCCGGCTCAATCCCTTGTATTGTCCGGTGAAATATGCCGTTCATCTGAAAAATGAAATGATTCACAAGGGCAGGGATATCCTCCTTCCTCTCTTTGAGGTTGGGAATTCTTAACCTCACTACATTTAACCTGTAAAGCAGGGCTTGAACAAACCGGCCATTCAAAGCCTCTTCTTCAAGCTTCACTGAACTTGCCGCGATGATGCGGATATCCAATGGCAGGGAACGTTTGCCGCCAATTCTGATCACGTTCCGATCCTCGATGACTCTGAGGATTTTGCTTTGCGCCGACAGATCCATTGCATGAATCTCATCCAGAAAAATGGTACCCCCGTTGGCCTGTTCAAATTTGCCGCTGTTGCCCCCTCGAAAGGCGCCTGTGTAAGCGCCCTTTTCATAGCCAAACAGTTCACTCTCTACCAGTTCGCGGGGAATAGCAGCGCAGTTGAGCGCAACAAAAGGTCCTTCGCGAAAGGGACTTTCATTATGAATGGCATGGGCAAACAGCTCTTTCCCCGTACCGGTTTCCCCCTCGAGCAGAACAGTCGATCTTCCCTGAGCTACTTTCTTCGCTTTGCCGATAACGTCAGCGATAGCGGGACTTGTTCCGATTATACTGTCAAACGTATACCGAGGCGTGTTCAACACGGCCTCTGGGATCGCCGCCTGGTAGATCTTCTGCTTTTCCTCCAATTTCAGCAAATAGACGACGCCATTGCCGGATTGGTCAGGGATGGGAATGGAGTCCACATGGAAATGATGGGAACAGCCTGCATCGAAAGACATCCCCACACCGCCACCGGAACCTCTCAGCAGGGATTCCACTCCTTGCGTTACCCCCAGCACATTCCTTATATCCTTGTGTTTCGTATTTTCCGAATTAATCCTGAAGAATTCCAGAGCCCGTCTATTCAGATCAATTATCTCACCCTTCGCGTTTACAAGCATGAGGATGCTTTGGGCGTATTCAAATGTTGAACGATAGTATGACTGAAAAAGCCGAAGCTGGTCCAATTTCATTTTTGAAGAGAGTTCAAACTGGATGGAATTGGCAGCACTCAGCAAAACCGGAATAAATCTTCTGAGCTTCTCGGCGTCATGAAAAGGAACGGTAAAATCGAGACAGCCCAGTAAATTCTGTTCGTAGTCAAATACGGGCGTAGCGATGCAACTGGCCCAGTGGATTCTCTTATTATAGTGTTCCTCGGCAGTGATGCAGGCAAAACGCTTTTCTTCGAGGGATATGCCGGGGGCGGTGGTGCCGACAATATGTTCCTTTATGGAACTGCCGATAAGATCGGTCGGCTGGCTCTCCTTCATAAGCCTTAATACCCTTTCGTCACCGGCAATGGAGAGGATATAGCCATCCGCATCGGAGAAAAACATAGCAAGCGGCTGAAAGGAAAAATATTTCTCGATATCCTTGTAATGAGCCTGGAGAATATTATGAAGATCAGGCTGTCCGTTAATTCGCTTGCTAATCGAGTTTTGATCGATCTCCATAAGAGCCATTTCGTTACAGAGGTTTACATCGGCTTTTTGACAACGCTCCCATGATGATTTAATGTGGGCCGGGACGTTTTCGCTGTCTCCGGTTGAGACAAACCTGTCCCACACTCTATAGAATTCTGTCCTTTCCGATAGTCTCCTGGACATAATGTCTCTCCTGGATCCACGTCGAGACTGAACGCAACACATTTAAACAGCTATCCCGAGTGTGTCCGAACAGCTTTATTGCAAGGACCCCGAATTACCGAGGCGGGGCAATGCCCAGCTCAATCAGCACACTTTTGACAAATTCCAGTCCGTCCGGTTTATACGCGGGAAGGATCCATGGCATTTCCTGCAAGGTCTGCAGGAGGGAGGGCAAAATGTCAAAAGGTATGGCGACGAGTTGATGGCCTTCCGGAAACAGGTCTCTTCGCTTCATGCCATGACCAAAGCCACAGGTGGTATAGTTCAGTTTCCCTGTCAAATAGGGATAAACATAAAGCCATGCGCAACCGATTGCGGCCGACATCTTACTCGACCACATTTCGCCGGTTCTATAGCTCATCGCGCGCAGCAGAATTTCTGATTGGCTGGCCCTGGCAAGGATAATCAAAACATCCGGATCGAAGGAAAGTTTGTCCAGCGGGGAAAAAGCAACGTAGTGAGCCACATTTTCCTTTATTCTGGGAATATATGAATACAGCCTGCTTGCGGCCCGCGACCCGTCGAAGATTTGCAGCCCGGCGCCAAATTGACCGCTTATAAAAGGTTCTGGAGCATCCGCCTGACCCAATACATACGTTCCAGCTTCACAAGTATGGCTCTCCTTATCGGCATAAAAGACATTCCCTGCCTGCGCCTTCTTGAGCATTTCGCACAGGGCCATTTTTTCGTTGAGTCTCTCGATATCTTCCGGTCGTTTGACAAGGAATTTAACGCCTACCGGCTGCACCGGAAATTCAAATTTGGACAGGATTGCAAAGTCTTGTTTAGTTAGTGTCATTATACCCCCTCTTTTCTGCTCCCCTCTGCCTATGAAAACATAAATTTTGACCCGACACTGTTAAGAACGAAAGCATCGGGGAAAGCTTCCGAGAAACGATGCATCGCCTTCCATCCCGTACAGTGCATGGGGACGATGAACTTTGGGCCAATTTTTAGAAGAGCGGAAACGGTGTCCTCGATAATCGGCTCAAAAAATGGCCCGGTAAGATGAAACCCGCCGAGAATCGCATAAACTTGTTCAATCCCGGTTATCTTTCTCGAATGGAGCACTGTATTGACGATTCCTGAATGAGCGCACCCTGATATTACCACCAGACCCTTCCCTTTCAAACAGACAACAAGAGCCTGATCATCAAGGATCGGGTCGGGAACCAATTCACCGTCCTGCACCAGCTTTGCAATAGGGAATCCCTTTTCAAAAGCTGTCGTTCGTTCTACCTCTCCGGTCACCAGGATCGTGCCGTTTGCCAGAGGCACAGGCATCCGGGATTCCACAATTTTGCCTCCCCGCTTCATCAGCTCTTCCCTGACCAAGGTATTCGGAAAGCGTTCCATGTGTCCGTCAGGAAATTTCAAAAACCGTGGGGCTGTAAAGACCGCAGGATGAACCACGAGAGGGACCGACCAGGAAAGTTTTTCCATGAGGGGATAAAGGGCGCCCGTATGATCCATGTGCGCATGACTAAGCACAACCGCCTCAACGGCGCCGATGTCGATACCCAGGATCTTCAGGTTGTAAGGAACGCCTGTCTTATTATGACCGGTATCGAAAATAATGCTGTGGGACTCTTCACCCTGAAAAGTTTTAACAAGCATGGACATCCCATGCTCGGCAATTACCGTTTCTCTTGAGATCTCGTCCCCGGTTCGAAAAACTGGGCGGGCAACAACGTCAGTGCTCCCCAGCAGGACATCGACATAATTATCCATGAGGACGGTTATCTCAACTCGATCAACCGCCTGGAGTGTTGCGGGCAATAAAGATACGCTTTTTTCTTCCATTGGGCCGCTCCCTTTATCCTATTTTGAGTAATCAGGCCACAGCGGGAAAAGTGAAGCCCCTCGCTAAAAATATTGCGGATATCCTCAATCATATCAAGGGTAAAGAAGAAACCGGAGGGCAAAAGCCCTCCGGCTAATAACTATTAATGTTTATAAATGTTGCGATAGGGCCAGACGCCTAACTTGACGACCTTGCCCTTCTGCACCTGATCCACACGTACCTTATCAACTCCCTCGATCCTGCCTGGGGCGTAAGTTATCGGCACACTGCTTATACCGCCGGTATCAAGGTTCTTAATCCGGTAAAAACCCTGTTCCAGTACATCAGACGATTTCAGCTTCTCAAAGGGCACCTTTTCCAAGGCAAGCCGCAGTGCTTCAACCTGGATCATTGCCTCAAGCATTCCCCCCATATACATGATATTGTTTGCCATTTTGTTGGGGTGATACTTCTTTTGGAGATCCAACTCGAACTTTACCCCCTCGCTGGTGTCGTCCCAGTTGGGGAAACTGCCGGCGCAGACATAACCATCGCCCAGTTCGCCCATAGAGGAAGCCAAGATAGCCGCATGACCAGGCGCACTCGTGCCAAAGGTCATCTTGTAGGCCAGATGGGGTCCCATCCCCAGTCTGACCATCTCTTTTACCGTAGGCTGTGAACCGGGGTTAATCATAACCCCAAGCGCCAGGTCAACTTTATTGTTCTTCAGCCACATAAGCTGGGTGGTAGGCGGCGCTGTAGGCACGAGAGGCACATACTGGGTGCCGACAAATTCATACCCTATCTTCTCAAGATAAGCCTTCATCTCCGGGATCTCAATTGACCTGCCCATGGCGTTATCCGCGGTAAGGTAGGCAACCCTTGGTTTCCTTTTTTCCTTCCAGTTTTCTTTGAACCAATCGGCGATGGCCGCCAGTTCATCGGTGTAGAGGGGATAATATGTGAAAACGGTCCCTGGCGGCGTCAACAGGTAAGGTCCTGTGGCCATTGTGGTTGCGCCCATTTTATCTGCCTTCAGCCTGTCTTTCAGCGCCAGGGCTATCGGCGAGCCGGAACATCTGTAAAGCAGTATTCCCTTGGCCTTCAGCTCCTCATAGATAGTCAGAGCCTTCGCCGGCTTGAGCTCATCATCCCGCCAGAGCACCTCCAGGGTGACATCGGCCGGCCACATATCCTTCCGCCAGGGCGCCAGTTTTTTTGTCTCATTTACATATTTGGCATAGTCCTCGAAGGCGGTCAGAACCGCTGCCGAATCCTCCGCAAATGGACCTGTAAGAGACTGAGTTCCTGAAATATACAGCTTTTTTTCAGCCTGAGCGCTGGCAGGCAGCAGCAACAGCGCCCCCATGACAACAATCACAAAACTTACCAACCATCTTTTCATCTTATCCATTTCTGTTTCTCCTTTCTTGTTGACAGCCAACAACCCCCGCCCGAGGGCGGCTTATGCTCCCGCTTCCTTTGGCACCTATGGGACAATTTCTTCTTCTTCGCTTTACAACACGCCAGGAAGAATTCCCCTTATCCGCTTCTCCATTACTTTATAGATATTGCAAGTCTGGTTTTAACCATGAATCTGGGAGTCTGTCGAGTAACGCTCCCGCAACTCGCGTTTCATGATCTTTCCCGCTGCGTTTTTGGGCAATGCCTCAACAAATTCTAATGATTTTGGAGCCTTGTAGCGTGCTATCTTTCCCCGGCAGAAGTCTGTAAGTTCTTCTGCTGTAACGTTCTCTCCGGGCCGCAAAACTACCACCGCATGCACCCGCTCTACCCAATATGGATCAGGCACGCCAATGACCGCAACCTCTAAAACAGCAGGATGTTGATAGAAAATATCCTCCACCTCCCGCGGGAAGACATTCTCGCCGCCCGAGATAATCATATCCTTTTTTCTGTCAGCTATGTATATATATCCCTCTTCGTCATAGTAGCCCACATCGCCGCTATGCAGCCAGCCGTCCACAATGGCCTTCGCGGTGTCCTCCGGCTTATGCCAGAATTCCGCCATGATCTGCTTGCTTTGAACTATTATCTCTCCTACTTCGCCAACCCCGACATCATTGCCTTCCCCATCCACAATCCTTACATGCACCCCCACATCCGGCTGGCCGGTGGACATGAGTTTTTTCTGTTCCTCCGCTGTTTTATCCAGAACATTGTGATCCTCTTTCGACAAGTGAGAAATCATTGGGCCACTTTCGGTCTGACCATAACCCTGGTTAAAAATCGGGCCGAAAACCTTCACGGCTTTCTTTATTACCACCAAAGGCATCGGGGAGGCAGCATACCAGATTAGCTTCATAGAGCTTACATCATACTTGTCAAGATCAGGCAGATTAAGCATGGCCACTATGTGGGTCGGCACAAGCTCTATCTGGGTGGCCCGCTCATCCTGGATAATCTGCAGCGTGGCTGCGGGGTCATAGAATTTTACGATAACGCTGCATCCGCCGCTGTATATGGCAGCCCGTAAATAGGTATTCCCCGCAATATGGAAGAGCGGCGATACTATAATATGTCTGTCCCCAGGCTGCATGCCTGTATCTATAATCCGCGTTTTACTGTCTTCTATGAAGCGACGATGAGTATATAGAGCTCCGCGAGGCACGCCAGTCGTCCCGCTGGTGTAAATTATGGAAACAGGATCGTCCTCTTCAACCTGGGTATCAGGCTCCAGCCCGGAATGCACTGCCAATAAATCATCGTAAGCTGTCATGCCGGAGGCAGCGCCTTCCATGGAAATAAAATGCTTAACCTTCGGCAGCCGCTCTCTCAAAGAACTGACCACCTCTGCTAATTCAGGCCCGACAAAGAGGATCTGGGCGTCTGAATAGTTAATGATATATTCCAATTCGCTTGCCTGCAGCCGGGGATTAAACGGCGAGGCAATAAATCCCCCTTTCATCGCCACCCCGTAAAGATCAACAAACGCCAGGCAATTCCATGACAAAATGCCTATTACATCGCCCTTTTGTACTCCCATACCGTGCAAGGCATCAATAAGCTTATTTATTCTCTCATTGTAAGCGGAAAAAGTCACCCTTGCCTCTCCGTACACGAAGGCTTCTTTATCTGCATATAAGAGTGCATTTCTATAGATAATGTCTGCAAAGGTGCCTATTTTGTATCGGCATAGCTCCTTTAGTAGATTTTTTGTAGCCACTTATTACCTCCACTCCCGGTGCTACTGTAAGGGCTAATTACCTGGCATGGATGTGTGATGAAGCGGAGACAAAACGTCCCCCATAAATTTCATTCTTCATGTGAGAAGGGCCATAGCTTGAAATACGCTTTGACGCTTCCCCAGAGGTGAGCCAGTCCTCTTGGTTCAAGAATAAGAAATATTATGATGACTAAACCGCGCACAATTAAAGCCATTGAAGCGGCGGCCTGCGCGGCAATGAACGCGGAGAAAACCGGGCCAAAAAAAGTCACAAGTTCATCGAGCAGCTTCAGAAATATTGCGCCAAGGATACCCCCGATAATGCTCCCCATACCCCCGACAATCAGCATGCCCAAATACCAGACGGAGTCCATGAAGGGAAACTGATCGATACTGGCAAAGCCAAAATAGTGAACCAGCAGCGCTCCGGCAACTCCTGCATAAACACAGCCGATAAAAAATGCCTGCAGCTTGTAGCTCCACAGGCTTATTCCCATAACCTCTGCAGCAAGGTCGTTATCCCTGATTGCAACGAAGGCCCTGCCGGCCCTGGTTCTCACGATGTTTACAGCCAGAAGCGTGGCCAGACAGGCAAATGTCATGACAAGATAGTAATAACTGGCCTTGGACTCAAACGCGAAACTGCCTATCCTGGGTTTGGGCACGGCCATGCCATCTGTGCCGCCGGTAATGCCCCGGAGCTGAATTATCAGCCAGATAATAATGAAATGCGCGGCAATGGTTGCCATAATCAGGTAGAAGCCCTTGATCTTCAAAGATGGCAAGCCGAAGATCAACCCGGCGAATCCCGCGGCCAGGGCGGCGCAGGGAAGGGCCGCCCAGAATGACCAGCCCCAATGAACCGTCAGGAAGGCTGAAGTATAGGCGCCGACAGCCATAAAGCCAACATGCCCTATGGAGATCTGGCCGCTGTACCCGGTCAGGATATTGAGCCCATGGACACTGATAATGGCAATGCCAATCATTGTCATTATGGTCACTATCCGGTCGCTGAGAAACAGGGGGCAGATTGCAAGTAAGACAAGAAAGGCAAAAATCACCCCCACATGCAGCCGGGTTTTATAGATAGCCGTATCCTGCGCATAGTTTTCGTGAAAGGTTTCGCTGCGCAAACCCATTTATTAAACCCTCTCTATTCTGGCCATTCCAAACAGACCATATGGCCTAAAGACAAGCACAATGAGCATCACCAAAAAGGGGAATATCTGCGACATTCCGCCGCCCGGCAGGAGCGGGTCCAGATAGCCGGAAGCCACATTCTCCAGCATCCCCAGTATTACTCCGGCCACAATAGCCCCTCCAATGGAATTTGCTCCCCCCAAGAGCACTACCGCGAATGCTTTCATGCCGATCTCGGCAAGCGGTATCGAAACCCCGGAGACGCCGCCCAACAGAATGCCGCCGATTACGCCGACAACACAGGCGATGCTCCATGAGGCGGCATAAACCGTGGTAGCCTTGATGCCGAGGCTCTGCACCACCTGCAAATCCTCGGCAGTGGCCCTCATTGCCAGCCCGATCTTGGTATAGCGGAAAAGAAGCGTAAAGATTCCCACGGTAACAACCGACACAATCAGCCCAATCAATGACTCCGAGGGCACCGATATTTGGCCAAGGTTCAGGGTCAGGGTCGGCAATACCCCGTGGTAGGTTTTATACTGACCGCCCCAGATCAGGGTTACAAATCCTTCCAGCACAGAGGCCAGGGCTATTGTCATCATGATGACGGCAAGTTCCGGCTGACCAATCAAAGGACGCAGAGCGAAGCGTTCTATTAATAAACCTAAGATAATAGCCACTCCCACTGAACACAGCAGGCTGGCCCATACCGGCAGGCCAAACGTTACCAGAAAAGTATAGCCTAAGTAGCCGCCTATTAACACAAAGTGTCCCTGCGCAATATTGAATACATTTGAACACTTGAGAATAATAACAAAACCTATAGCGATAAGGGCATAGACCATGCCGAGGGAAAAACCGGTTACTAATAATTGTATTAAGAAAATCATAAAGCAGCTCCTCCCACAGACCCGATGCTTAGAGTTGTTTTAGCTATAGCTGTCTGTCCATCCCTGGCGCTGGCCCGAGTTTCGATCAGCGCCTCTGTTTTATCTGCATAAATTGCCTCGATAAGCTCCTGATAACGCTCTTCCAAAACCGCCCTCCTCAGCTTCCTGGTCCTTGTCAACTCACCTTCATTCGGGTCAAATTCCCTATGCAGATTAACATACTTCATTATCCTGGAATCTACAGGCAACGTGATATTAATCTGTTCAATGGCGTGCTTCACCAGCTCCTGCACCTCCGGTCTCTGGGAAAGCTCGGCGAAGGTGGAATAAGCAACCCTTCTTTGGCCGGCCCAGCGGCCAACTGTATTGTAATCAATAATGATAATTACGGAGACATAGGCTTTCTCTTTTCCGGCGATTACCCAGGCATCCTTTATATAAGGATTGAACGTCAATTGACTCTCAATGAATTGGGGTGCAAGTTGGCGGCCATTGGGCAGCAAAATAAGGGACTTTATTCTATCAACAAAGACAATATGTCCGTCCCCCCTGATAAACCCGCCATCCCCGCTATAAAACCACCCGTCCTTAATAACTTCTTCGGTCTTTTTCTGGTCCTTGTAGTAACCGACGAAACCGCCCGGCTGCCGATAAACAAGCTCGCCTTCAGCGGTTATTTTTACCTCTGTTCCCCGATGGGCGGGGCCAACCGTCTCCAAACAAATATCATCATTGCCGGCGCCGGTGAGAGCGCCGCCTTCCGTTGTTCCATACAGGCTTTTGAGAGGAATATTTATTGCGTGGTAAAATTTGCAGGCATCCATGCTCAGCAAAGAGCCGGTAGTGTAGCAGATTCGGGAATTTGACAAACCAAGACTGCTCCTCAGGGAGCGAAACAGAGAAAAATCCGCTATGGCATGAAGCATTTTCAGAAACAACCCCGGGTTGATCTTTTTATACTTCAAGTCGGCCATCCGGTAGCCAATAGGCATGAGTCTGCGATAAGCAAACTTTTTTACGGCGCTGGCACTTTCAATCCGAGCCTGAACAGCAGATGCCTGCTTCTGCCACAGCCGGGAGTTGTAGAAGACAATATTCGGCTGAATTTCTTTGGTGTCCCGCTGCTGGGTATCTGCAGCCTCCGCAAAATTCAGGATGCATCCCGACAGCAGGTGGCAGCCTATGCCGAACCATTGCTCCGTCATCCATGCGGGGGGAAGATACGGGATAACATTATCATTTTCATGCCAGGGATCAAGACAGAGATGATAGTCGGCGCCGGCTTTCATGGTTCGATAGGTGTGCACAGCCCCCTTGGGCGCAGCTCCGGAGGTTCCCGATGTGTAAACGATGGCGCAGACATCATCCGCTTTTCCCTCATCCACCTTCCGTTCAAAGAGCCCGGGATGCTCCTTCTCATATTGCTCGCCGGCCTGCAGGATTCCCCTGTATCCCAGCAAAATAGCGTCATGGTAATGGGCCAACCCTTTGTAGTTCCAGTAAATAACCTTCTTCAGCAGGGGCAGTTCATCCTTAATTTGCAGGAATTTGTCCGCCTGCTCCTGATCTTCCACTACAGCAAAGCTTGCCTCGCAATTCTCAGCAATGTATTTAATCTCTTGCGGCGTTAAGTCTGAATACGTCCCCACAGAAACTCCATGGTTTGCCTGGGCGGCAAGTTCAGCATAATACCATTGGGGCGCATTGTCTCCCACAATCAGCAGTTTATTGCCCGGTTCGAAACCTATTGCGGAGAGCCCCAGCGCCAGGTATTTAACATTAAGATAATAGTCCTTCCAGGTATATGGCTTCCATATGCCCAGATTTTTATGGCGCATGGCCTTATGCTTATCGCCATATTTCTCATAATTATATCTAAGTATTTTGGGCCAGGTATCACCCTTTTCGCTATAGACCGGCTCTGTTACGGTTGTCATTCTCTACGCCTTTATATTTTTATTAGGTAAGCCATCTCTTTTTTTGCCGGTAGTGCTTGATATCGCGATAACTCTTTTTGGCGCCGCCCGTGGAGAGTCCCATATAAAATTCCTTGATGTTCTCGTTATCCTTCAATTTTTCAGCCGGGCCTTCCAGAACTATTCTGCCATTCTCCATAATATAGCCGTAATCCGCGATACCCAGGGCAGCTCTGACATTCTGCTCCACGAGGAGGATGGCCAGCTTTTGTTCAACATTGATTTTTTTGATTATTTTATAGATATCCTCCACCATCAAGGGGGCCAGCCCAAGGGAAGGTTCATCGAGCAGCATCAGCTTGGGGCGGGCCATAAAGGCCCTTCCAATCACCAGCATCTGCTGTTCGCCGCCAGACAGATAGCCACTCATCTGCCGGCGGAGTTGTTTAAGTTTGGGCAGCCAGGAATAGATCATTTCGAGATCTCTCTTCACCTCCACCCGGTCCTTGCGGTGGTAGGCGCCGATAATCAGATTTTCCTCAACACTGAGATGTTCGAGAACCCTTCGCCCTTCCATTGCCTGACTGATCCCCATGGTGGCAATGCGCTCGGGGCCATATTGATCTATTCGCCTGCCATCAAATTCAATGCTGCCCTCGCTCACATTCCCTTCTTCTGTCTTTAACATACCCGACACGGCTTTCAGGGTAGTCGTCTTGCCGGCCCCATTTGCCCCCAGCAGCGCGACAATCCTACCGTCGTCAACCTCCAGCGATACGCCTCGCAATACCTGAATAACATTCATATACACAACTTCAATATTGGTTATCTGCAACATTATTTCAGATCCTTATTTTTCTTTTCCCAGATAGGCTTTGATTACCTCGGGATTAGTGCTGACCTCTTCCGGAGTGCCTTCGCCAATTTTACACCCAAAATCGAGGACGACAATCCTGTTGGCAATATCCATTACCACCCCCATATCGTGCTCGACAAGGATGATGCAGCGGATGCCGTCCCGGAGTACCGCCGTATCCGGATAGGTCGCCCCCTGCCCCTCGAAAAGATCAATAATGAAGCGGGCAATGTCTTCCTTCTCCTCCAAGTTCATCCCGGCCATGGGTTCGTCAAGCAGAAGCACCTTCGGCTCGAGAGCCAGCGCCCTGGCCAGTTCCACCCTTTTTCTCATTCCATAGGGCAGAAGGCCGACGATCTTCTTTCTAATGGAGGCGATTTCAAGAAAGTCGATAATTTCTTCTACTATCTTCCGGTGTTCAATTTCCTCCTTGAGCGCCGAGCCCAGATATAGACCGCCGGTAACAAAGTTTTGCTTCATCAATGCATGCCGGGCAGCCATGATGTTGTCCTGAGTGCTCAAGCCCGTGTACAGTTCAATATTTTGGAAGGTTCTGGCGATGCCGAGTTTCGCCAGCTTATCCGGACGCATTCGGGTGATTTTTTGCTCATTGTAATAAATCTCGCCTTCTTGGGGTTTGTAAAAGCCGCTTATGCAGTTGAGCAAAGCAGTCTTGCCGGCGCCATTGGGCCCAATGAGAGCAAATATCTCATTATTCCTGACATTAACGCTCACGTTGTTGAGGGCTCTGACGCCGCCAAAACTAAGCGAGAGTTTGTCAATCCTTAAAGCAACATCGCTGCCAGTTTCCACCTATTGCGATTTCCTCCTCAAGTGTAATGCCAAGCTCATGGCTTCTCTAAAAATTGTTTTTTCAGCTCCCGTTTCAGAAGTTTTCCGGCCGGGCTTCTGGGAAAATCGTTCACCGTCACGTACTCTTTGGGAACCTTGAATGCCGCCAGACGAGATTTCAGGTAGGCGCGCAACTCTTCCTTATCAAATACCGTTCCGGGCTTCAATGTCAGAAAGGCCGCTACCCGCTCTCCCCATTCTCGGTCCGGAAGGCCGATGACGGCGCATTCCTGGATTTCCGGCCGGGTGTAAAGAATCTCTTCCACTTCGCGGGAATAGACGTTTTCTCCACCGGTTATAATCATGTCCTTGAGCCGATCCACGATATAAAGGTAGCCATCTTCATCAAAGAGTCCAATGTCGCCGGAACGAAACCACTCCCCGAACCAGAAAGCGGTTTCATTGGCTTCGGGGTTATTGAGATAGCCCTTCATGATGTTGCGGGCCCTGATGCAAATTTCGCCCCTCTCTCCTACAGAGACCTGCGCGCCGCTTTCATCCCTGATTTGCACCTCCGCCCCGGTCACCGCTGTCCCCACGGAGCCGGCAATATGGCGGTGATAGTGATTATAAGTAATCATGGAGGCCGACTCGGTCATCCCGTAGCTTTCATAAATCGCCAGACCGGTTCGCTCCTGCCACTGACGCACGACCTCTGCCGCCATGCTGGCGGCTGCCGAAAAACAATAACGCACAGCGCCAAGTTTTTCCTTGAGTCCCTGCTCCGCAAGCAGGCGGACATAAAGCGTGGGCACGGCAAAGAGCTTGGTAACACGACCATTTGCCATCAGATGTAAAACCTGTTCCATATCAAAGGTGGGGATCATTTCCAGACAGCCGGAACTCAAGACAGTGGCATTCATAATGTGCATCTGGCCGAATACGTGGTTGAGTGGTAAAAAAAGCAGTCCCCGGTCCTTTTCATTGGAGCGCTCATGGAAGATGACACTCTGGATGGCCGTATTGATGTTTTCATGGGAGAGCATCACCCCCTTCGGCGTCCCCGTTGTTCCCCCTGTATAGAGAATGGCGGCGATCTCGGAGCGGTCCCGATCAATCGCCCTGAATGAACTGGTTCCCATACGCAACAGCTGTTCAAAATCCATATCGCCATGGGGGCTGATAACCTTATCCAGCCATTCCTCCCCTCGAAAACCGCCTAAATCATCCAGCTTCTCGTCAAAGGTATAAATGACTTTGGGCCGACTGTGACTTACCAAAAGAGAAAGCTCATCACGCTTCAGCATGCTGGAGAGGGTCACGGCTACAGCGCCGGTCTTCAGCGCTCCATAGTAAAAGGCAATCCATTCGCTGGAATTGGGCGCGCAGAGGCCAATATGGTCACCAGGCTTAATGCCCAGATTGATGAGCGCGGTTGCCACACGATTGGCTTTTTCATTGAGCTGGGAATAACTTGTTTCTGACGAGCCTTCGCTTAAAGCAGGTCGCTCAGGAAAGCATAATGCGGATTGTTCCAGGTTTTTTGCGACATTCATCCTTGACCCCATTTTGTGTTACTGAAGAAGAGAGAATCCTCCACGGGCTCCTCTGTTTAAATGCAAATAATAACTACCGGGGAAATAACGCCAAACCTCTTGCAACAACAGTTCGGTGGCCTATATACCCGGGGAATGGCCCTGTCAATATTTTTGTATAATATCTGGTCATTTGATATATTAGACCAAGCAATTCTAATTATTGAGCAGGCAATGTTCACAAAACCGCCAAAACTCGCCGTTGTGGAGCTAACTCGCCTTTCAGTTATATTCCATTTTGGTCTCAAACTTTTCATAGGTGTCAATGTCGGGGGTTTCAACCCAGATTGTCCCGTCTTCGTTCAGCCGCAGCATGGTTCGCGCCGTCGGGATCGAATACCAGGCGCCAAGCGGCGCGCCTTGAGGGGTTGTCAATTCAAAACCATAGAGATACTGGCTTAACTCGGAAGTCTTTGCTTTCATGTCTCCAACCAGTTCTTTCATCTTCTCCGGGGTCATCGCCACACTTTTCCACAAGGTCCCGGGAGCAAGTTGCAGCTCCTTGGGCAACCCCAGGATGGCGTTGGGATACAAATCGGCGCCGCTTACATAATAGCGCCATTCAGTTTTTACTTTAGAGCGTTCAAAATCGCCGGTCGCCCCTTCGCTGGGGTTTATCATACCGTAATTCCTGAGTGAGCCCGAGCAGGAGATCATCCCCGCCAAGATAACGATCAGGGCATAAATAGAATAATATTTAGCAATTACAGATAATTTCATTTTTTGCCTCGTAGAAAAAACGCAAATCAACAACCGCCGTTCGTGGGAAAATGCCTTAACAATCGGCCCGGCCACCAGGCCGCTGATTTTAAAATAGCTTAATGACTGACGGATGTCAACATTATGGTTGCTTGGCAGGAATCGGAAAAATGAGGACAACAGCCTGATAATATTTTTAAAATACACAAAAATAATCTTGACTTATAACTTTTCGTAGAATATATTTGCCCAAAACAACGTCACGAATGAAACCTTGAAATCCTCTATCATCAGAGGCATGCTATGCAAGCGACAGAAAAATCCTCCCTTGATATCCTCCCGGAATTTAAGCCATGATCCACAGAAAGCCATCAGACGAAAACGCTCTCACCCTGTCTAACCTGCTGCGACGGATCTGCCGGCGTACCTTCAAGGCGAATATCATCTTTCTTTTTTGCGCAGTGATCATGGCGACAGTGCTCGTCATCTCGATCTTTTCCTACCGCCGAAATAGCGCCGCGGCTCTCGAAATGACGAACCAATTGGTGGAAAAGCTGACCGACGGCATGATCCGGCACACCACCGGATATATGAAGCCCGTGCAAGGAATTACCGAAGTCAGCGCCCAACTGCTCGCCAATCCGGACAAGCCCATCTCCCCGGGCTCCGAAATGGAAAAATATCTTATGAGAATCCTCCTTGTCCTGCCGCAGATCGACTTCGTCTATTTCGGCACCGAGCAGGGAGAATTCGTTCAGGCCCGCTTTCCCAAGAGACCGGGGCCAATGGTTACCCGGTTCATCCGTAAAAAAGGGGCCGAATTTACCGAGCTCCTTCGCCACTATGATGAATCGGGTAAATTTCTCCGGGAGGAACTGCTGCCTCCGCCTTCTTACGACCCCCGTGACAGGCCCTGGTATAGCGGGAGCCGGCAGACGGGAGGCGCCTTCTGGACAGATCTCTATGTCTTTTCCTCTACCGGGAAACCCGGCATAACTGCATCCTTTCCGATCACCGACCCAAACGGGAGGTTTATCGGAGCTGTAGGCGCGGACATAACCCTGAACGGCCTTTCCGTCTTTCTCCGGGAGAACCGGATCAGCAAGCACGGTCTTTCCTTTATCATGGACAAACAGCGACGCTTTGTGGCATTTCCTGATCCAGAGCGGATGCTAAAGGTAGAAAAAGGCGCCATTGTCCCCATTCAGGCGGTGGACCTCGGAGAGCCGTGGGTCACGGAGGCAGTGCGGAGGTTCGAGGACACCGGGAAACGAAAGTTCTCCTTCTCCACCCAGGGAAACAGATATCTCGCCTACTTTACTCCTTTTCCTGCCGACTTCGGAAAAGATTGGACAATCGCGGTGCTGGCGCCGGAAGACGACTTTTTGGGACCCGTGAAACAGGCATTTCGCGAAAGCCTGATGATCTCGGGGCTCGTTCTGCTGATCGCAGTCGGCATCGGTTATTTTTTTGCACGCAGCCTGTCCCGGCCACTCGAGACCCTGAGCCGGGAGGTGGAAAAGGTACGAAACTTCGACTTGGAAGGGGAAGTGAAAGTATCCTCCTACGTCAAGGAAATCAAAATGATGTCAGATTCGGTGTCCTCCATGAAATCAGGGCTGAAAGCCTTCCGCCGCTATGTTCCCGCAGACCTGGTGCGTCAGATGCTCGCTGCCGGCACAGAAGCCGAACCGGGCGGAAAGGAGCTTGAGATCACTCTCTTCTTCTCAGACGTAGAGGGATTCACATCCATTTCCGAGCAGATCCCGGCCCGGGATTTAATGCTTTCCCTTTCCGAGTACCTCGATCTGATGAGCAGGGCGATCAGTCAAGAAAAGGGAACTGTGGACAAGTATATCGGCGATGCTGTCATGGCGATCTGGGGCGCGCCGCTCGCCGACGAAAATCACGCCATCGGCGCCTGCCGGGCCGCGGTTCGCTGTCAGCAGGCCTTGGATGCGCTTACCCCCAGATGGCAAGCGGAAGGCAAACTTCCTTTTCGCACCCGCATCGGAATCCACACCGGGTTTACCATCGTGGGCAATGTCGGTTCCAAGGAACGTCTCAACTATACGGCCCTCGGGGACAACGTGAATTTGGCAAGCCGCCTCGAAGGGGTGAACAAGCGCTACGGGACGCGGATACTCATCAGCCAGGCGACCTACCGGTATGTTCGCAACCAATTCATTCTCAGACCTCTCGATATCATTGCGGTAAAGGGAAAGATCAGCAGCGTCCTTATTTATGAGCTTATGGGGGATGCCGAATCAAAAGACGCTGAAGGGCTCGCCTCTCTGGCCAACGGTTTTACGCAAGTTTTTGATGAATATCGCGCCCGGAAATGGGAATCTGCCCTTTACCTCCTGAAGGGCTTGGGGGAGCGCTTCCCCGGTGACGTTCCGGTATCAATCTATGCTGAGCGCTGCCGCGCCTACTTGCAACAGGAACCTCCTGCCGACTGGAGCGGAATCGTTCGCTTGGATACAAAGTGAAACAGGGAGAGCGCCGAACCGTCATCATGTTGCTTCTCAAACAATCAGAAATGCACTGGACAGTCAGGGGAGCAAAGTGCGTTGTCGCCTCCCCTTGCACTGCAGCATCATAAACCATAGATAGAAAGATTTTGGGAAGCATCTTGCGGCGGCGTAAAAGTCATTCTGATAGAGTTGTCGCAAACCCGAGGGTGATCGTCTGCTTGCAAATTTTATTGTCGTCTGGTATCTGCATCAAGCAATGCAATCAGTAATCGCATAAGTAAAAAAGGATGAAGAATGGATATTATTTTGGCAATGCCTCCGGCAAATAAAAAGAAGCGGCTGACAGAGACCTCTCATGGCTCAGGGTGAGCATGCAAGATAGGTCCGGAGGACCTGCACGAAGCGCTTAAGGATCTGCCGCTGATTACAGATCCCAATCTTATCATTGGTATGGAGAATGCCGATGACGCCGGGGTATATCGCCTGCGTGATGATCTGGCGATCATCCAGACGGTGGATTTTTTCACCCCGATTGTTGACGACCCTTATACCTTCGGACGCATTGCCGTAACGAACGCGCTGAGCGACGTCTATGCAATGGGCGGACGTCCGCTGACAGCGATGAACATCGTCTGCTTCCCGATAGGAAAGATGGACATCTCCATCCTCCGCGAGATTCTCCGGGGCGGTCTCGATCAGATGCGCGAGGCGAACGTTGTGCTCGTGGGCGGCCACAGCGTCGAGGACGACGAACCGAAATACGGGCTCTCGGTGACCGGCATCGTCCATCCCGACCGGGTTCTGGCCAACCGGGGGGCAATTCCCGGAGATCGCCTTATCCTGACCAAGGCCCTTGGCTCCGGAATCGCCAGCACCGCGGTTAAAGGCGGGGTTGCCGATTCCGCTTTGCAGAAACGCAGCGTCGCCGCGATGATTGAGCTCAACCGGAAGGCGGCGGAACTTATGGCAAAAAGAGACGACATTCACGCCTGCACGGACATCACCGGATTCGGCCTTCTGGGGCATGCAATGGAGATGATCGAAGGAAGCGAAACAGGAATAAAAATATACGCCAACGCTGTCCCATATTTTGAAGGCGTCCAGGAGCTGATCGAAACGGGAATCATTCCCGGCGGCCTGGTCCGGAACCGCAAATTCCGCGAGCAGCAGATCGAAAAGGGGGCCAACTGCCCCGCCTGGATTATTGATCTGCTCTTCGATCCGCAGACCTCGGGGGGGCTTTTCATCTCCCTGCCGGAAGCCGGCGCCAAAGAACTGCTGACGGAAATGCGCAAGGCGGGGCTCCTCGATGCGACAATCATCGGCGAGGTGGTCTCTGCCCCGCAGGGGAAAATCGTTATCGAATGAAGTGTGAAGTTCTTGTGATATTCGCCTCTGCCGTTATTTCTCGCCGGGAGGAACGGGAAAGTCCAGGACGCCGCTATTCTCGAAATTCAGATCAACAAGAAGCCCGGTAAAAAGACGACCCCGGATGCGATAAGATACGGAATTTTTGCCGTCCCGCCTAAGCGCCCCTATCTGACGCAGAATGGCTGACAAATCGCTTACCGCGGCGACTTCCATTATCGTTTCGCTCAAACGGGGCAATGTCGCGGTTTTGTTGCTCACCCCTCTGGCAAACGGCTCATCGTTGATCGTTACCTCAAAACTCATTCCTTTGACGGGGATCTCCCGGTCATTCGGATTCTGAACCCGCAGCTTGAAAACAAAGCGCTGCGCAAGCAGGCTTGCCTCGACCACCTGCAGGTCGGCCACCGTCACTGAAGGCGCCTGCAGCTTTAAGCCCGCGCAACCAATCACGAGAAGGGCTGCTGCCAGAATCGCCATAAAGCATGTCTGCCGACGCACGTTTTTCTCCTTTCAGGGAAGCTTCTCCAGAACAAGTTTTTCCTTCAGTGCCTCGTTTGCCGCCCGGAGCCTTTCTTCCGGCGCGAAGACGGCGACGACCGCGCGTTTTCCGGCCTCCGCAAAATAGCGGCTTGCCGCCGCCTGAAGCTCTGCGGTAGTCACCGCCAGCACCCCCTCCCGAAAAATGCTGCGCAACGCATCCGTCAGACCGGAAAACTCCCTGATCATTGCGGTGTAGCCCCTCCCTGCCGGGTCAAGCGGACGGTCGAGGGCGCCGATTGTGCCAATGATGGCCTTTTCCACTTCTTCGCCGGGGATCGGATTAGCGCTGACGAAATCCATTGCCTCTTTGTAGATTTCCAGCGTCTTGGTCAAGTGCGGATCACGGTAGGAAAGAAAGGCGAAGACCCCGCTTGACGGCTCATACCGGCAAAAACCGCCGTAAGCGCCTCCCTGAACCCGTATCCGCCGGTACAGGTAGCCGTTGGAGAGCTGCTTTGCCAGAACAAAAAGCGGCGCCGCGCTCGTATCGGTATAGGGCGGCGCCTTAAGGGCAGAGGCCACATAGCAGACATCGGCCGGGATCGCGATCCCGACGTGAACAGGCCGACTGTTTTCGGTTTTCGCCCCCTGCAATTTTTTCCCCTCCGGAAGGGCGGAAAGCAGCGCCTCCGCCGCCGTGCCGAGTCCTTCCAATCCCTGCCGATCTGCCGTCATATTCAAGAAAAGTCGGTGGCTGGTAAAGATTGTCTCTCGGAGGCGCACGAGTTTATCAACAATTTCCTCGCGAACCTCGCCATAACGGTTCGCCGTTTCGGTGATTGTGCGCAACTGACTCCTGCCATACCACTGTTCGGAACGCCGGGCCGAAAGGGAGATGCTCCTTGCCGCCGCCATCTGGGCGAAGAGGTGTCCGGACGGAATGACCGCCGAATGGAGTCCGTTCTTTTTTTCAAAAATCAACTCCTTCATCCGGGCAGCTTCGTTGAGATCGCCCCTGGTCAGGATATCCCGGACAATCGCGATCGCCTCGTCTGTGTTGCGGTAGAGCGCCTTTACCGACAAAATCATCTTCTGCCAGCTTTTGGTTCCGTCGGCGGTTTCGCCGGCAATCAGACTGAAGCCCAGTCCCCCGGTATAAAGCGCGATGCGCTTTGCCATCGCCTCATAAGAAAGCCCTGCCGCCCCCATTTCAGTCGTCAACTTGCCCAGGAGCGGCAGATAGGGCTGAAGCTCTTCCGGGATATCCGAGACGTCGAAGGCCAGATCGAGATAGGCGATGCCATTCGTGAAGATATCGTGGCTAAGCAGCGGAACTCCTTTTAAATCAATCATTTCCGAAGGAATTGTCTCGACCTGCCGCGAGATATCGGCAATCGTCAATTTGGGAAGCGATGCCGCCGCCTCCGGCAGGTCCGGCTCGGTCTGAAACTTCTTCAAGATTTCTGACTCCTTACGGATATTTTCCTTTTCCCCCTCGGAAAGAGACGCCAGGAGCTCAGCCATCCGTTGGCGCGCCTTCTGCTCTTTTTCCTCCTGATACGCTGAGCTCGGCTCCATCACCGACACAAGCCGGTGCGGGTTTTCCAGTAGCCATTCCCGAACCGCTCTCTGGAAAAGAGCGGGATCCTTTTTCCACTGCGAGCGGATTGAACTGATGATCCGCGGAAAATTCATATCCTTCAGCGGATCGCCATCGTAAAGCCAGGTGTGGTACGCCCGTCCCATCAAGACGATCCCATACGGAAAGTTTTTGCGGGTTATTTCCCGGCCGTGGAATTCCACCTGGTGGAGCGTTCCCTCGATCAACTCCGATTCAAATCCCTTTTCCACGGTATTGCGAAGCGTCTCGAGAATAAGCTGCTCTATTTGACCCTCCCGTTCAGGATCCGTTCCCCTTAGCCCGACGGCAAAAACGATCTGCTGCAGATCCCGCTCCAGCCCCGTGACCGGCGACAGGTCTTCGCCAAGTCCGGAGTCTATCAGGGCCTTGCGCAGCGGAGAAGCGGCGCTGCCGGCAAGGAGATCGCCGATAATCGTCAGCAGCATCGCTGTCTCGCTTGATGTGTTTTCCGCCGTCATCCAGGCCATATTGACCGTGCTTTTACCCTTTCCTGATTCATCCTTATCAATCGGGAAAAAGTCGTGGATACGCCGGGGCACCTTCCAGCGGGGCTGAAGAGAAATGGAGGAGTTAAGCTCGACCCGCTCAAAACCTTTTAGAATCTCCGCAAGAAAGGCCAGGTGTTCCGCGGTCGGGATATCCCCGTACAGGAAGAAGCGGGCGTTGGTCGGCGAATAATAGGTGCGGTGGAATTCGCGAAACTGTTCATAGGAAAGATCGGGAATGCTTTCCGGATTTCCTCCCGAGTCGTGGGCATAGGGGGCGTCGGGAAAGAGATTCTCCAGGATGGCATTGTACATCAGCGTTTCCGGAGAGGAATAGGCGCCCTTCATCTCGTTGTAAACAATGCCCGAAACCGTCAGCTCGCCGCTCTCGGCAAACTCGTAATGATGCCCCTCCTGGAGAAAGGTTTCCCGCATCAGCCGGGGACGTAGAACCAGATCGGCATAAACCATTGCCAGGTTGAAGAAATCCCGTCTCTCTATGCTTGCGACCGGATAGATAGTCTTGTCCGGATAGGTGAAGGCATTGATGAAGGTCTGGAGCGTACCACGCACCAGTTCGTTGAAGACATCCTTCAGCGGATAGCGCTCGGAACCCGCCAGGACGGAGTGTTCCAGGATATGAGGAACGCCTCGGGAATCCCGGGGCGGCGTCCGGAACCCGATAGAAAAGAGGTTTTCCCGATCATCGGAATGCAGATGCAGCAGTTTCGCCCCGGTTTTTTCATGCTCTATTTCATAGGCGGAAACCATGATCTCCGGAATCTGCTCAACGCGCAGTATATGGAAACCATGCAGCTTTTCTCCTGGGGAAAGCGTCAGGGGCGGACAGTTGTTTCTTGCGTGCATTTTTACCTCCACTATTTTTTTGCTCTCAACGATCGCATTTTCGCCTGATACATACGTATGTTAGATAGAAAAGTCAAACAACGGCCGACTTGTCTCGCCGGGGGCAAAAGACGCTGCCGTTTAATCCCAAGGCATCAGCGTGCCTTTGTCGTCAAATTTCCACTCGCTTTTTCCGATTGTCTCGAGTTTTGCATTTTGAACGTTATTCTTCCATTCGGCATCATATTGGGCAAGCGCCCCCGCGGAAAGGGCAATCTCTTCCAAATGACTTGTGTTTTTTATCCAGGCAATCCGTGTCCGCTCCTCCGTCAAAAGCGAAAGCGTGGAAAGCGCCTTATCTATGGTTTCCCGGTCGCTGCCGCCAATGATCGGGATCATCCCGCGCTGGAGGTAGGTCGAGGTAAGGGTGTTCTTATAGGTCACCGCAAGATCAATATCCTTAAAAAGCCTTTCGGTTATCAGATCGGCAAGACCAACCCCCTGGGCATTTCCTTGAGACGAAGGTTCCAGTGCGAGAACGACGATCCTCCCGATTCTGGGAAAGCGGGGCTCTACTTCCCCGGCAATGCGCCACCGCCCGATCACATTGGGATCCATTCCGGTACCGCTGTATTTTTTCCCCATTTCTTCAACAACGAGGAGATCAAGCTCCGAAACAGGCAACCCTGCTTTGAGGTGCGAAGCCTCTTCCAGAAGACGGGCGTCGGCGGCAGGAAAATCCTCCGGATGGACCAGCTCCAGCCTGGCGATTTCTCCGTAGGCATTCTCGACTATTCCAATCCCGGCAACAATCGGCGCATGGGTCGCAAGGAAAGAGGCAACCGCCGGGATCATCTCTCCCATCCGCGACAGGCCGTAACGGTGCAGGCGAGAGGCGCCATTGATTTTTCCTAAGCCAATTGCGCACATCTTGCAGAGTCCGCTCTGGACCGGACCGGTCACCGCCGTATGCGCCTTGATCCGGTTCATCACGATGATATGGTCGGCGCCTGCCGCGTTGCGATCGCAGAAAACCGGAAAACCATCCCCCAACTCGCCCATTATGTCAACATCCATACTGACTATTACCGGGCAGCCGACAGATGACTCTGTTATCCCGAGCGATTCCAGTATTGCAAGCTGCCCCTTGGCAGTCGCGCCGCCGTGGCTTCCCATCGCGTTTACCACAAATGGCTTGGCCCCAATCTCTTTTATGGACCCAACAAGCGCCCTCATCAGGACATCTATCGCTGCGATGCCCCTGCTGCCTCCGGTTATCGCCACCGTCTGCCCAGACTTGATTTTTCCCGGCAGCCAGCTTGGCCGGATCACCTCGGCAATTGCCGTAGCGGGATTTGTAATAGCTTCACGAGAAAACTTCTGACGGCACAGGCTCATTTCAGGCAACTGCATTTATTCCCTCCCTAAGGCGCAAAAACGCCCTTGCTTATTTAAGGGGAGCATATTGCCCCTTCGCTCCCGGATTTTTAAACACTTATTTGACGTCAACTGTCAAGTAAATTACCATAAATGACTTTCGTCCGGCAGATATGCAGGGATATTACCGGCAAAGAAAGTACCCTTAAAAAATACTTTTAAAAAAAATCCCTATTGTGGTAGATAGTCATGGAGGGCGTTTGTATGAGGATCCCCTTGATAAGAATCCTCAAGATTATGGCAACATAAAGAAAGGAACGAAATTGAAAAAGGATAACGTAATTCTTTTCAGCGGTGGCGCGGACGGGGCAGAGGCGGAATTTGGAGCAAACGCGGAACGCTACGGAATTGAAGAGGTGAATTTTACCTTTGATGGACATACCCGCTGCAGACAGCGAGGCGTGCGCGTTCTGAATCATGAAGAGTTGAAAAACGGCGATGTCAGTCTTGAATATGTGTCAAGATTAATGAATCGCCGCTATACAGAAAGCCCAATTTTGCGCAAGGTTCTGCAGACAATCTGGTATCAGGTTAATAACGGCCAGTCAATTTACGTTGTCGGAGAGATCCTGCCCGACAAGACCGTTAAAGGCGGAACAGGGTGGGGCGCCGAATTCGCAAAGATCTGCAATAAGCCTTTATTTGTGTTTGATCAGAAAATTAACGCCTGGTTTCAGTGGGATAAAACTGACTGGGTGGAGCGCGAAAGGGGGAACGAACCGGTCATAACCCATCAGCATTTCGCGGGAACGGGCACGAGGTTCCTTGCGGAAAACGGCAAAAAGGCGATTGCCGAGCTGTTTGAAAGAACCTTTTGTTAACCGCTGAAAAATTTATCCGCATGTAAAAAGTGCTGCTTGAAGCAAGCAGGTCGGCGGCAGAGGAAACTAAAATGCAAACGGCGTCAGAATTGACGCCGTTTGTTCTTTTTTACTTTGTATGAAAATCCCCCCATCCCCCCTTTACCAAAGGGGGGGTAAGGGGGGATTTTCATGCTTCGTTGAGCCCGCACCGGGCATGGGGGTCTATGCAAACCAACCTTACAGCGCCGGTACCGGGCTTAGGGCCTGTCCACAAATAACCTGAACATCTTGCATCTCATCTTTGGGCCATCTTTGGCTGTGGCTCAATCACAAAATCCTCAACGTAGCGCTGCTACGTCTGCGGTTTTGTTCAATCGCCGCAACCAAATCCAACCCAAATCTGAGCGCAATCTTGTCCAGGTTATTTGTGGACAGGCCCTTAGACAAAATCAGACAGCCGAAAGCAGTTTCTCCCAATACTTATTGGCGCCCTCCATATACTTATCGTAGGGAACTATCGGTTTCTCCAATTCTGCCTGCGTATTTTCCGATAACTTTCCGTCAGTTGCTATTTCCCGGCCGGCCTTTTTCAGAATTTCCTTGTATTTTTCGACCAGGGGAAGCAGCACGGGAATGTCCATCTTGAGAACTTCGCCTCCCCCCCGATATATTTCCGCAATCAATTCCGAGTGCATATTGCGGGCAATTCTCTTGAACAAGAGACTAAGAACCTGGAAGTGGGTCTGCTCCGCGAATCCACAGTTTGAGATAACGGCTATCTTGGGGATTTTTTCATATCGCTTGCGATGTCGGTATTCCCCCTGCGGATCCTTTTCAAAATACGGTTCGGTAAGTGGAATCATTCTGTCCATAAATGTCTTCATTATTCCGGTCACATTGTCAACATAAAGGGGCGTCGCGAAAACGATCAGATCGGCCTTTATGAAAAGTGGCAAAAGTCCTTCCATATCGTCCTTCTGGACACATTTCCCCGGCGTTTTCAACCAACAGTCAAAACAACCCAGGCAGGGCTTTATCTTTTTTCTAAAAAGGAAAACATTCTCAACCTCTGCCCCCGCCTCCCTCGCCCCTTGTAGAAACGCCTCCACCATCACATGCGTATTGCCTTTTCCCATATGCGGGCTGCCATTAAAGACGACTATTTTCATCTCTCTCCTCCTTTAAGACAGAAACTCTCATTACATCTATTTTTGTTGCCGAGGGTCGTCGCAGGCCCCATTCAACCGGGATGCCGTCGCGTTATCCGTAGATCGTCGGAATCATTGCATAGATTGGGGAAACAATCAAGATAAAGCGCCCTCTTTAAATTCCAGCGATCTTGAGCTCTACCTCCCCGGGTCCTTGCGGATGCGGGCGCCCTGACAAAAATATCCCCCGACTGCTCTCAGAAGGGGGATATTTTTCTTATATTTCAGGTTGTCGTTTATGAAAATATGTTCCTCATCCGATTGCCTTATTTCCGGTGTCGCCAGTACGCACCCGGATGCACTGTTCAAGGGGCAAAACAAATATTTTACCGTCGCCGATCGTTCCCGTTCTGGCCCCTTTTATGATCGCATCGATGGTCGGCTGAACAAATTCGTCGTTCACGGCAATCTCAAAGCGCACCTTGTCCAGAAGATTCACCTCCGTTATAACACCCCGGTATGACTCGGAGTGTCCGCCCTGAGACCCGCAACCGATAACGCTGGAGACGGTCATTTTACCGACCTGTGCATCGAACAGCGCCTGTTTTACATCGGTAAGCTTTTCCGGTTTGACAACCGCGATAACCATTTTCATGTTTTCTTCTCCTTTCACTATGCCGGGATGTCCCGGATATTATTTTGTCAAAAACCCCTGGAAATCGGGATAAGCCTTCATGCCATGCTCTCCAATATCCAAACCGGCGAGTTCCTCTTCCCGCGATACCCGAAGTCCCATAACGGCTTTGATCACATACCATACGGCGAATGCCGCGACAAAGGTAAACACTCCAACCGCAACGACTCCGGCCGCCTGCGCCAAAAGCAGTTTCACCCCGCCGCCGAAAAAAAGACCGTTGCCGGTGGCAGTCCCGGTAATTTTGTCTTGGGCGAAAAGCCCGACCGCCAGGGTTCCAAATACGCCATTCACCAAATGTACGGAGAGGGCGCCTACCGGGTCGTCCAGCTTCAGCTTGTCAAAAAACAGGACGGCGAGCACCACGAGCACCCCGGCGATCAGGCCGATAATAGCGGATGAGCCCACGCTGACAAAGGCGCAGGAAGCGGTTATGGCGACCAGTCCGGCCAGGGCGCCGTTGATGATCATCGAAAGATCGGGCTTTTTCTGCACCAGCCAGGAGACAATGGCTGAACTTAGAATCGCCATCGCCGCCGCAGTGTTGGTTGTTACAGCGATATGGGCAATCGCGCTGCCGTCCCCCACACCCATCGTCGAACCGGGATTGAACCCGAACCAGCCGAACCACAAAACGAGGCCGCCGAGGGTCACCATGGACATGTTGTGACCCATGATCGGTTTGATCGATCCATCGGCACGATACTTCCCGTAACGGGAGCCGAGCAGGATAACCCCGGCCAGGGCCGACCATCCTCCCACGGAGTGCACAACCGAAGAACCGGCAAAATCAAACATCCCCATTGTCTGGAGAAAGCCGCCGCCCCAGATCCAGTGGCCGGTGATGGGGTACAAGATCCCTACCAGGATAAACGAAAAGACGATGAAGGAAATGAATTTTACCCTTTCCGCAACGGCGCCGGAAACGATCGTCGCGGCGGTTCCGGCAAAAACAAGCTGAAAGAAAAACTTTGCCCATAAAGGAACGCCGGTCCAGTTCAAAGCGGCGTACGCGCCTTTATAGGCCTCCCCGATGGCGGGGCTGTTGTCGGGGCCGCCGGCGAAGAAAAGCCCCTCCAACCCCATGAAGGAGCTGCCGTTCCCGAACATCAGCCCCCAGCCGATCACATAAAATGATATTGAGGCAATCGCGAAAACGATGAAGTTCTTCGCCAGGATGTTCACCGTATTTTTCGCCCTGCACAGACCGGACTCAACCATCGCAAACCCGAGGTTCATAAAAAAGACCAGAAACGCGGCTATCAGCACCCAGAGAGTGTCAACGCCAACCTGTAAATTTTTCAGGGATTCCGCCAATCCCTTTTCCCCCAGGACAACCGCGGGCGCCGGGGACATTGCTGATGGTTGGTTCAAAACTATAGAACCATCCTGCACGGGCAATGCCTGCTGAGCAGCCGCCGGGAAACCCGCGCTTAAAAAAATGCCTGTTAACAAAACTAATACGCCGATCAATTTCTTCATTTTCCAACCTCCTCAGTTTTTTAAAACCCCCGCGGCAAGTGCGGGATGCCCTTTTCCTTCCTGGCTTCTCAAGAACCGGGCCAACCGGGCAGTTATTAGTTAACTATCTTAATACAGGATGGTTTTTTACTGACAATCGCAGAGGGGGCCATCCTGCATACCGGACAAATTTGTATCTTCTTGCGCTTACGCTCAACGAAAATGTGCTAAACAATAAAACGACGGCAAATGATCTCTTAAAATGACACTCATCAGACTGTTTTATACAAGCAAAGCTTTAGACAGGAAAAAGGATTGAACCTCGAAAGAAAATGCGTTATACGATGAACGGGATTGGAAAAATAATTTTGATGTTATTGATTATATGAAATAAGTCGGAGGATACGGGTTTGCTTTTTGATTTTATTTTGGGGAAATTTTCCAACGACCTGGCGATTGACCTGGGAACGGCCAACACGCTGGTTTATGTCAAGGGAAAGGGGATTGTGCTCAACGAACCCTCCGTTGTCGCCGTTCACCAGAATGCCCGCGGGGAAAAGAAGGTGCTGGCGGTAGGCGCCGAGGCCAAGAAGATGCTGGGAAGAACCCCCGGCAACATCGTCGCCATCCGCCCCATGCGCGACGGGGTAATCGCCGATTTCGACATCACCGAGGCGATGCTCCGCCATTTCATCCTGAGCGTTCACAACCGGCGCGCCCTCGTTCGCCCCCGCATCATCGTTTCCATCCCCTCGGGGATAACGCAGGTGGAGAAGCGCGCCGTCCGGGAGACGGTGGAATCCGCAGGCGCCCGGGAGATATACCTGATCGAGGAACCGATGGCGGCGGCCATCGGGGCGGGTTTGCCGGTAACCGAGCCGATCAGTTCGATGGTTGTCGATATCGGCGGCGGGACAACCGAGGTGGCGGTGATCTCGCTTACCGGCATCGTCTATTCCAAGTCGGTCCGGGTAGCCGGCGACAGGCTGGACGAAGATATTGTTCAGTACATAAAGCACAAGTACAGTCTGCTTATCGGCGAGCGCACCGGAGAGATCATCAAGACAACCATCGGCAACGCCTACCCCGATCCGGAGGGGGAAGTCCGCACGATGGAGATAAAGGGGCGGGATCTGATCTCCGGCATCCCCAAAATCCTGGAGATAAACTCCGGCGAAATCCGCGAGGCGATCGGCGAATCGCTCGGCCTGATCGTCGATGCGGTGAAAAACGCCCTCGAGAATGCGCCGCCTGAACTCTCCGGCGACATTGCCGACCGGGGAATCGTGCTGACCGGCGGCGGCGCGCTCCTCAGAAACCTCGACCTGCTGATCAAAGAGGAAACGGGGCTTCCGACCATCATCGCCGACGACCCGCTCACCACCGTCGCCCGGGGCGCCGGTATGGCACTGGATCACATCGATATCCTCAAAGAGGTCACCTTTCAAACATGAAACAAAGGAGTCTAGACAATGCCGGGGATTGAAGAAGATAACAAGCAACATGATCGTGAATTTTCACGCATAAAAACAGCTCTTTCCATGAGAATGCGCGTTGTATCTGCTGAGGAGAAGGCTGCCATGGAAGGCCGGATAGGGGGAATTTCGGAAATCCAGTTTAATCCTCCCCAGCCTTTAAGCGACCCTGCGCTTTATGAGTGGGTAAAATTTCTTGATGCAAAGTTAGACCAGATTTTACAGTTAATCTTTGAAAACAAGAAAGAATGTCAAATGCCCATGGAAGTATGCGATCTAAGTGGAGGCGGCATGAGCACCCTCTCGCAGGAGCAGTTTGCCCCAGGCGACACCCTGGAAATAAGCATCCTTTATCCTTTTTCTCCGCCGCAGATACTGCGCTTGTATGGAGATGTCTTACGTTCAGAAAAAAGCGCAGACGGTTATTGGACTGCGGTAAAGTTCACCATGATCGATGATTCGACCCGGGATAAGATATTTAAGCTGGTCTTCGAAAAGGAACGAGAAATTATTCGGAGCAAAAGAGGAGAATAGCTGAAATATGTTTGCAATAATTGGCTTCCTAATCGTTACGGGCGCTGTTGTCGGCGGCTATCTTCTCGAACACGGCAATCTTTCCATTCTTTTTCAGCCGACAGAACTGCTGATAATCGGCGGAGCAGCTCTGGGCTCCCTTGTCGTCGCCGCTCCGCTCAAAACAATCAAACTTCTTGTCGCCTCCGTCATAAAAGTTTTCACTTACAAATCATATACGAAAAATGATTACATCGAAGTGCTGCTCCTGCTCAATGCCATATTTTACAAGATAAGACAGCAGGGGCTTGTGGCGGTCGAATCCGACGTTGACAATCCCGAGGAAAGCGCTATTTTCAAACAATATCCGGGAATCCTTAAAAAACATCATACGCTGACATTTATAACCGACACGCTCCGCACCGTCATGACGACGACAATCCCGCCGCACGAACTGGAAGCGCTCATGGACAATGAATTGGAAGCCCATCATGAGGAAACAATTATGCCTTCGGATCTGCTGAGCTTTGTCGCCGATTCGCTTCCCGGTCTTGGCATAGTAGCCGCTGTTCTTGGGATCGTCATCACAATGGGGAAAATAAGCGAGCCGCCGGAAGTTATTGGTCATAGCGTTGGCGCTGCCCTGGTTGGAACGTTTTTGGGAATCCTGCTGAGCTATGGCTATGTGGGACCTTTGGCAAGAAACATCTCCCTCCTTGCCGCGGAAGACTTGCAGTACCTTACGGTAATCAAGGTTTCCCTGCTTTCCTTCATCGGCAGCGGCGCCGCTCCCAAAGTGGCAATCGAATTCGGCCGAAGGGTTGCGCCCGGGGATGCCAAACCTACTTTTACAGAGATGGAAGAAGCTCTGCGGGCAAAGAAATAGAAAATGGAGAAAAATTCTCAACCAATAATCATCAAGAAAAAAAAGGGCGGCCACGCCGGACATCATGGCGGGGCGTGGAAGGTCGCCTATGCGGACTTCGTTACCGCGCTTATGGCATTTTTTCTGGTCATGTGGCTGGTTGCCTCGGTAGCCCCGGAAAAAAAGGCTCGAGTTGCACAATATATGAGAAATTACAGCATCTTTGCTGAATCGGGAAAATCCTTCATGACAGGCACTTCTCAGGTATTGAACCAGCCGGACAAGGGCTTTAGACCAACGCCCCAGGATACTGTCCGGGGCAGTGGCGGAGGGGGAGTGACGCAGGAGGAGATGGTAAAGAAAATGAAGAAAGCCATCGAAGAAAAGCTCGCATCGGTAAAGAATCAGGTTACCGTCGATATCATTGAGGGGGGAGTAAGGGTACAGATAACCGACACGGAGGGGGGAATGATGTTCCCTTCCGGCAGCGCCGATCTAACCGAAAAGGCAAAAGAAATATTGAGAATCGTGGCAGAAAACATAAAAAATGTCCCTAATCGCATTGCCGTCGAAGGCCACACCGACGCCGCACCCTTCAAGGGCGCCGAGAGGACAAACTGGGAACTTTCCACCGCTCGCGCCTCCGCCGCCCGAAGGATGCTGGAAGAATACGGCATTGAATCGTCAAGGATAGCGCGCGTCGTTGGCTATGCCGATCAGGAATTGATCGTGCCTGAGAATCCCAATGATCCCAGAAACCGCCGGATCAGCATCATTCTTATAAACGACAAATCTACACCCCCGGCTGAAGCGCCGCTTACCAAATAATGTGATATTGCGCCCTACTTTGCTTCGACGATGCATATATCAACGACAAATGAACCTGACGCTGTCGTAAACGGGATGATGATGCTCGGTCCTCCCATCACATGGGTTATATTATGATCCTTTCCGGAGATGACCGTCGGCAGGGCTGAGTAGATGGAAAAT
This sequence comes from Syntrophales bacterium, assembly GCA_023229765.1. Lineage (NCBI taxonomy): Bacteria > Pseudomonadati > Thermodesulfobacteriota > Syntrophia > Syntrophales > Syntrophales bacterium. Next base: position 40,930 of record JALNYO010000013.1, read on the forward strand.
CCCGTGGCCTCCATGTTTTTTCGCGCGGCCCCGGAAACCATGTTGGTAATCTCCCCAACTGCATCGCATATCTCGGCATTTATCCCGGTTATCTTCTCACCCAACATGCTGGAAACAATTTCCAAAATACAAGGCTCCTCGAAGCTCAGGGCCAAAGAACCTTTAACGGAGCCTGCCAACCCGATAATGCCGCTTATATCGCCGTGCGCCACAGCATCCTTTTTTAAATATGGGTTCCCCGCTATCGGCTCTACAAAGGCCATGGTTTTAATAACGTTGATTGTCCCGTCCAGAAAGGCATTAATAATTTTTACATCCATACCGGTTCACACTCCTTACGTCCCGCTATTTACTGGTTCATTTTTTCCATAATTTTCATAATCTTCTCGTTGAGAACCTCTGCGGTAAACGGTTTGACAATGTAATTGCTAACCCCGGCTTTTACAGCGGCAACCACATTATCCTGCAGAGCTTCTGCGGTAACCATCAAAAAAGGGGTGCTGGCCAGGTCCTGGTCGGCCCGGACAGCTTTCAGAAGTTCAATCCCCGTCATGTTGGGCATATTCCAATCGGAAACAATAAAATCAATCCTCTGCGATTTCAGAACGCGCATCGCCGCAACTCCGTCTTCCGCCTCTACAACATTTTCAAAACCAGCCTGTTTTAACAGATTTTTCACTACCTTTCTCATCGTCGCAAAATCATCGACTACCAAAATTTTTATCTCTTTTCCCATAATAAACCCCTTGCAGCAATTAGTTGTTTATAACGACCTCATGAGAGGCTCTGATCACAGAATAATTTTCATTCCGCTTAATATTACTGTCTCTCTTGTAAAGTTTCACTCATTTCAAACATCCCTTCCGCATCAAGAATCAGGCCAATCCTCCCATCCCCGAGAATTGCACCGCCGGAGACGCCCCTTACCTTGCCAATGCCGCCGCCGAGGTTCTTGATAACCACCTCTGCCTTGCCTATAATCTTGTCAACCAAAAGGCATTTTGAACGGTTTCCGCTTTCCAGCACCAGGACAATGGCATCCCAGGGGTCTTCGTGCTCGGGCATTATCCCAAACAACACATGCAGCCTTACAAGCGGAAACAATTGGCCCATGGCGCTGATCATCTCTCCCCTGCCGACAACACTGATACAATCTTCCCTGCGGGGGCGCAAGGCCTGCCTCACGGCAGTCATCGGGAGGATGTAATGCTGAGAGCCTGCCCTTATTATCATTCCATCAATAATCGCCATTGTCAAAGGAAAAGCCGCCATAAATTTCGAACCCTTCCCCGGAGAGCTTTCTATATCGATTTTCCCTCGCAATTTCTCGACGGCCTGTTTGACGACATCCATGCCCACCCCCCGGCCGGAGACATCCGTTACCTTTTCCGCCGTTGAGAGTCCCGGCATAAAAATCAGCCGGTATATATCCTGCTCGGAAAGCCCGTCCCCCGAGGCGATAAGCCCATTTCTGACAGCCTTGTCCAGTATCTTATCCTTATTGAGACCCCTTCCATCGTCGCTGATTTCTATTACTACACTGCCGCCGCGGTGATATGCGCTCAGCCGAATCATCCCTTCCGCTGTCTTGCCTGCCTTCATCCGCTCTTCGGGACTTTCCAGGCCGTGATCCACAGAGTTTCTAACCATATGAACCAGCGGATTGTATATTTCATCAACCATATTTCGGTCAATTTCCGTATCCTCGCCAACGAGATCAATATTCACTGCCTTGCCGCTATTTTTGGCAAGATCACGAACCAGTCGCGACATCCTCTGAAATGTCTGTTTAATGGGAACCATGCGCAAGCTTGTTGATATTCGCTGCAACCCGGAGGTGATCCGAAAAAGCTGACCGATATCCCTGCTCAGATTACGGTCAAGATTAGCCTCTTTCTTGATATCTTCCTGAACCATCGTCTGATTGATAACAAGTTCCCCAACCATGTCAATCAGGTCGTCTAATTTTCTGGTATCGACCCGAATGCTCGACATGTCGCCCGCCTGCTCCGCCTGTTTCCGCAGCGCCTGCGAAACCTGTTTTGGAGTCGCCTTCCCTTCTTTTATCAGGGTTTCGCCAATTTTCCCTCCAGGTTTTTTCGCGTTGCTTTTCAGCCCTTCTTGAAGATCGGCGTTTGTAATAACCCCATCTTCAAGTAGAATTTCGCCGATCTTTTTTACTCCGGAAGGCTCATTTCCTCCTTCTTGAACCAATTTAACCCTTTTCATCAGGGAGGGAACATCAGTATCTATATCTTCCCCGGCAGAAACATTCCCCTCCAGCCGGCCTTTCAGATGACCGATAAGAACTTTAAGCGCATCAGCCCCTTCCAAAACAACATCGATAACCGGAGGGGTTACCGCCAGTTCCCCATTCCTCGCCTTGTCAAGCAGATTTTCCAGCGTATGGGCCAGATCACGGATTTGGTCGAGATTAAGAAAGCTTGCCACACCCTTGATGGAATGAAAGGGGCGAAAGATAGCATTTATATAGTCCTTATTATCCGGATCTTTCTCAAGATTAAGAATATTTACCTCTATCTCATCAATGTACTCCAGCCCCTCTACGATAAAATCATGCAATAAAGATTCATCCTCGATCTGCAACTCCGCCGCAGACTGCTGTTTATTGCCGGAGGATGTCTTATTGCCTCCTTCGGCAGGAGATTTCCCCTCGCTATCGGCAGTTTCAGCACTCGGATCTCTATTCTCCTGCATTGCCGAGTTATTGCCGTCTTCATTAAGAGCGACCCCCGTCAGCAATGATATTTTACTCCCGAAATCAAAGATGTTGCCGCTATATTTTCCGGAATTTGCATAGGCGTCAACTATGCCCTGCAAAAGGGCAATTCCTTCACCCAATGCCGAAAAGCCCTCCTCTTTGTCAGACAAGGCATCCAGGACAATTTTTTCCAGCAATGTATTCAGCCAGCTTGCCACCTCTCTGACTGAATCTATTTTTCCTTCAGAGGCCTTCTCCGCAATCTTGTCAAGGTTGTTCATAAACTTGCCGGCAGCGGGCACATCAACCTCCGGCCCGGTCAGAAACATATAGTCGGAAGCCATGTCATTCAATAAATTAATTAACGATTCATAAGACATATCTTACACCATCCTTATTATTTGAGCGGCAATCTGCTCAATCGGCAATATTTTATCCACGGCGCCCAATTTAATGGCTTCTTTGGGCATGCCAAATACGACACAACTATTTTCATCCTGGGCAACGGTCCCGGCCCCCATATTCTTCATCTCCAAAAGACCGGCTGCGCCATCGGCGCCCATACCGGTAAGAATAACCCCGATCGCATTTGCCCCCGCGTATTGAGCCGTCGATTTAAATAGCACATCAACCGCCGGCCGCTGATGGTGGACCATGGGACCGGTTTTTACTTCCACATAATACACAGCGCCGCTTCTGCGGAGCAGCATATGATAATTGCCCGGGGCAATCAACGCCAAGCCATTGCTAAGCCTGTCGCCGTCCTTCGCCTCTCTGACGGAAATCTGGCAGATGCCGTTGAGCCTTTCGGCAAAGGCGGTCGTAAAATTTGCCGGCATGTGCTGCACGATGACCATGCCGGGAGAGTTGGGCGGCATCTGCGTCATAAGGACTTTCAGGGCCTCCGTGCCGCCGGTAGAGGCGCCGACTGCAATTACCTTATTCGATGTCTGGGCAAGGGCCTTTATAGGCTGCTGTTTTATCGCCTCGGCGCCGCCAATGTCCTTTTTTACAATTTTTGCCCGGGCCGCCGCCCTGATTTTCTCGGCAAGCTGCGCGCTCATATCGCCCACAGTGTAGGAAGCTCCCGGTTTGGCGATGACGTCAACCGCCCCGGAATCGATCGCCTCCAGCGTCAATTTCCCCCCCCTTGTTGTAAGCGAGCTTACGACAATAGTCGGCAAAGGATAGTATCTCATCAATTTCTTCAGGAATGTAATGCCATCCATCCGCGGCATTTCTATGTCCAGTGTGATTACATCCGGTTTGAGACTGACAATCTTGTCCCTGGCAACATACGGATCCGGCGCTGTTCCTATAACCTCTATATCAGGATATTTTGATAATTCCTCGGAAAATATTTTTCTGACTATCGCCGAATCATCAACGATAAGAACCCGGATCTTATTCAATTTTCACCCCTGTCATTCACGTATGGATACCAATCGCTGCCGCGCAAACCGTTTACCTTGTAAACAATCGCCTCATTTTTTTCGGTATTGTAAACAATCTTTCGGCCCATACTTCCCCCCGTATCTTCCGAAATAATCTCAATGCGAAGTTCAAGCATGATCTTTTTTGCAATACTTACATTTCTGCGGGCAATACGAATACACTCCCGCTCTTCTGTCTCGGCGCCCCCAAATATCTGGGCCTTGATATCTTTTCTCTTTGTTCCTTCCTGCACCAGCATTCTGGCCAGATGCCTTATTGCAACATTCCCATATCGCGATGTTGCGGCATCGCCAACACCGCAGTCCGGATAGAGATAATTTGCCATACCGCCACGTTTTTTATTTTGATCCCACAGGGAAACGGCAACATTCGAACCAAGCACCGTTGATATCAAAGAGGGCTCTGCGTTCAGAAAAATATATCCCGGAAGCAGCAAATACTCAAACAAAACAACATCTTTATTAAACATCCCCTTACCGCCGTAACAAGCTTTATTCAACTGAACATTAAAACGACTCCCAGCATACCGCTGCCGGATTCAAAGTGGAAGACAATTTTATCGTCCCCGTTATCATCTGTTACTGTTTCTCCGGCAACTGCATCAAAAAGGGGCAGGGAAAGATCAAAAACTCGGGAGGAGTCAAATTTTCCGAGAAAATTGCCGCATATCATATTCACTGACTCTTTAATACAGTCCTCCCGCAACTTTTCCGTTAGTTCGCCAGCCGCAATGTTCAGCATGTTCTGAGCCATAACCTCGGCGATCCCCTCTGAAAAATAGACAATAAGTTTACCGCTCTTATATCCGGAAAAACTTATTGAAGCAGCCCAACGATATTTAAGATGTTTAATATCTGAACGCTCAAGAAACACAAAAAACATCTTCTCAAAAACATCAAAAATCGAGTTCTGAAGAGTCTTCCTTATCATTTTCATATTCTCCATCATTGCCTACCCCAATAATTTCGTGCAACTTTCGTTTCAGCTCCTCCGGCACAAACGGTTTCTTGATGAATCCTCCGGCGCCCAGGGCAAAGGCCTCATGTATTCTTTCTTCGCTACCCTCGGTCGATATCATGATCACCGGAATTTGCCTGTAAAGGTCATCCTTCTTCAGTCGTGAAAGCATCTCCAGGCCACTCATCTCCGGCATGTTGATATCGGAAATTATTACATCCACCCACTCTTTGGCCAATATTGACAATGCCTCTTTGCCATTTCCTGCCTCAAGGCAATTATCCATCCGGAAACCGGAAATCGAAATAATCTTCTTGATAACCGACCGCATGGCATTCGAGTCATCGACAATCAGTACATTGAACGACATATCCGTCTCCCCACAAAAAGCATTGCCAACTTAGCCCCCTTGCCCCTCCACATTAGCCCTCTACCAGCGCTGTGAAAAAAATAGTGTCTCTATACAATGCCCAGGACCTCTTCGGCATGTTTCAATTCTTCGACAAGCTGAATCATCCCCAACTCAAGGTCTCTTTCATGAAAGTCAAATTTTTCCATAATTTCATTTACCCCTCTGTGTGCAAGACCGTCAAACCCCCCCGTGTATCCGGAAATCAGGCACACCTGATCGGCAAGATAAACAAGCCAGGCCATCATATTTTCGTCGCCTTCCAGTAAATCCGGGCGGTGATGAAAAGAGATTGCATCGACGACGTCCCTTGGGAAGTTCCATTTTTCGGCGATTTTTCCCCCCAATTCGGCATGATCTATGCCGATAATCTCCTTCTCCGCCTCAAGAAAGGAATAACCCCCACCGGAAACAAGCTTTGAAATTTCAGCAAATGAGTCGTAAACCAGCTCCCCCATAACCATCTTCCCAACGTCGTGCAGAAGGGCGGACAAATAAAGCTTGCCATCCTCTTTCTTGAATATTTTTCGCGAGAGTATCTGAGACATCAAAGCAACGGCAACCGAGTGTTCCCAAATCTCGCGCGCCTTTTCCACATATCCCCGGCCTTCCTTTTTGAAAAAACGCGAAACGCCGGCAGTCTGAACAATTCGCAGCAGATTTTCCCTGCCTAAAAAAACAACGGCGTCCCGCAGCGAGCCAATCCTCTGCCGCGCTCCGAAGTATGGAGAATTGCTCATTTTTACAATGTTGGCAGCTATTGCCTGATCATATTTGATCAAATCTACAATATCTGAGGCGGAATAATCATCGGTACGGAGTAGCTCGCCAACCTTGAAAACCGTAAGCGGGAAGGAAGGCAGCTTATCAACAGATTTAAGAATCTCGTCTATCCTCATAGTTCGCATAACCTCCCCTCCTTTCCTTTAACCTGCGCCAAACCGGTTGCAATGTCTAAACGCACGGTACGATTATAGTTTTTACCAGTATCCTCCTTGTCTATCAGAACGTTGTTTTTCCAGAGCATTTTCCTGAGCGCCATAATGTTTTTCTCGCCGATGCGAAAATAGTTGGAATCGTCAAGGATTCTGGCGCCGCCGGCGATTTTTACTATAATCCGCCTCTTTTCAGCGCCCAGTTTATAACAGGATTTAAATAAAAGAGGGATGCCGGTGTCGGCAAACATTGCGGGATTTTCCTGCGCCTTGGTTACATCAAGGCTGGAATCCGGCAACATATAATGTAAAAGTCCACCGACCTTCACCGTCGGGTCATATAAGATAACCGCAATGCACGAACCAAGGGCATAAGTCACTAAAACATCGTTTAAGTTATTGCTGACCTTTATATCAGCAATCCCGACCACTATTTCGCTCATTAAGTTTTTCTCTATTTTTTGTAAACGCTTGGTTCAACGTATTTAAAAGAATGGCTAAGACCTGTCAAGCTCTCCGAATGTCCGATAAAGAAATAGCCGCCCTTCTTCAAACTGTTGAAAAAGTTGCCCACAAGCCTCTGCTGTGTCTGTTTGTCAAAGTAGATCATTACGTTACGACAGAATATGAAATCAAAATGCACTTCCGAAGGCGGAGACTGCATCAGATTGAATAACTTGAAATTCACCATCGTTCTGATCTCTTTTTTGACGCGCAGATAGCCAGCCCGTTCACCTGCCCCCCTCTGAAAATATTTATTCAACAAAGGAGCGGGAATATTTTTAACCTTATCAGCGGGATAAATTCCTGCAGCCGCCTTCTTTATAACCGTTGTGGATATATCAGTGGCCAATATTCTAACCTTTACGGACGGCACACGAAGTGACTCGCGAACGGTCATCGAAACCGAATAAGGCTCTTCGCCTGTAGAACATCCGGCACACCAAATAAGTAATTTCGGATCACCTTTTTCTTGTGCCGCACTCTCCGAAAAAACAGACAATAGCTCGGAAAGTTTGATAAAATGGCTTTCTTCCCGGAAAAAATAGGTAAGGTTGGTGGAAATTGAATCAATCATCAGGACTAATTCTTCAGCCCCTTGCTCACCCGTTATATGCTTGTAATAATCCGCAAAAGAGGCGAAGCCTCCTTCACGCAGTCTCTTCCCCAAACGGGCGCTTACAAGCTCTTTTTTTCCGCTATGCAGGTTTATTCCACATTTATTGTAAACGAGTGTGCTGATCTTCTCAAAATCGCTGTCTTTAAGTTCGTATTCCGCCATCTCCGATATTTTTCTCTTTTTACAAACTAAGGACTGAATCATTTAGCAGACGCTAAAATTATGCCGCCGTCTCCATCATTGCCAGCTCCTCGCTGCTTAGCGCCCGGTCGATGTCGAGCAGTATCTTTACGCTATTGCCAATCTTGGCCATTCCCAGGATGTATTCCGTATTGAGTTTCGCCCCGAAGACAGGTGTGTCCTCAATGTCAGCGCCCTTTACGTTTAAAACCTCGGATACGGAATCAACGATAATCCCGATCAGGATACGCCCCCCTTCGCCGGATATCTCGACGACAATGATGCAGGTGCGCTCCGTGTATTCTGCCTCAGCCATCGCAAATTTAAGACGTAGATCGATCACAGGAATCACCTTTCCCCGCAGGTTGATCACCCCCTTTACGTAGGGAGGCATCCGGGGAATCGTCGTGATCGCCATTAGCCCTATAATCTCCTTCACCTTCAGTATCCCTATTCCGTACTCCTCCCCGGACAGAGAAAAGGTCAGGTACTTGCCCTCCCGATTAGCGCTCTGCGCCCCCTGCTGCATTGTTTCAACTTTATTTTCCATGGAAAACCTCCTCAAGGGAACCGTAAGTTTAAGTAAAAACAGTTGATAGCATCTAAAAAGTTGTCTGCGATCATATAGAAAAAAAAGTTTTTGTCAATGATCATTAAATCTGGTTTCGAGAAGCAATTATCTTGAAATATTCTGACAGCGAGAGTAGTATCGTGCAGCTTAAGAAAAAGTAACTGATGGGGGCCTGAAACCCGTTGCATCAGCCTTATCTGTAAAATCCTCCACGGAGCTGACATCATGCTGACAACGGAGAAGGTCTCACCCTCTATTTTAGAATGCGATAGAAAGGAAATTGCAAAAAACAATTTAATGGATGAATTAGATTTTGGAGAACTGATCGGTCGCAGTGAACCTATGTTGAAGGTCTTTGAAACAACTGCAAAGGTCGCAAACTCAGAAAGTACTGTCATCTTATATGGAGAAAGCGGAACCGGCAAAGAGCTCGTTGCACGGGCAATCCATTGCAACAGTAGTAGAAAAAACAGTAAAATTGTTGCCGTAAATTGCGGCGCCATTCCGGAAGAACTGCTTGAAAGCGAACTGTTCGGCCATGAAAGGGGGGCATTTACCGGCGCCATCCGCAGCCGCGCAGGACGATTTGAGCTTGCACAAGGGGGGACTATTTTTCTCGATGAAATAGGCGATATGAGCCCAGCGCTGCAGGTAAAACTGCTGCGCGTCATTCAGGAAAAGGCGTTCGAAAAGGTGGGAGGCGTCAAAACAATAAAAGCAGATGTCCGCATTATCTCAGCAACAAATAAGGATCTGGAAAAGGCAGTGGCCGATAAAAAATTTCGGGATGATCTCTTTTATCGCGTGAATGTAATCCCAATCTATATGCCGCCGTTACGGTCAAGAAAGATCGATATCCCCATCCTTGCCTTGTATTTTCTTGATAAATTTAACAACCTTAACAATAAGAACGTGACTGGAATAAAAGAAGCAGTAATGCGTATTTTTCAGAATTATCCTTGGCCGGGAAATGTCCGAGAGCTGCAGAATCTGATCGAGCGAATCGTTGTCATTAAGGAAAACGGAGAAGTAACCGTCGATGACCTCCCTGCCAAAATGATTGCTGCTGCGGAGAGGATATGCCCCGCGGAATCTGATTGCGGTTTCCCTAAGGAAGGCATTGATTTAAACAAGGCCGTTGAAGATTTTGAAAAGGATTTACTCTGTAGGGCGCTAAAAAAAACCGCCGGTGTCAAGAGCAGAGCGGCAACCCTTTTGGGAATAAACAGAACAACCCTGGTGGAAAAATTAAAAAGATTCAAAATAACATGAGCATAGAAATGAAGCATGGATCTACTCACACTGATTGAAAAAATGCCCGCTTTTCCGCAAAGTGTTCAGCGGCTCATGGATTTAACATCCGACATAAATTGCCCACCCCGGGAGGTGGTGGATGTAATACAGCGCGATCCGGTCTTGATGATGAACCTTCTCAAATTAGTAAACTCTTCCTATTTTGGATTGTCGCAGTCGGTAACCTCCGTCAACCACGCTGTCGTTTATATAGGCATCAATACAGTAAAAAATATTGCCTTGCTTACGGCAGCGCTGGGCGTACTTCCCCGGAAAAATAAAGCCGGTTTCAATATAGATGATTTTTTGCTGCATTCATTATCCACCGCCGCCATATCAAAAACATTGGCGAAAAAAGTTGCTGTTCCCGAACGGGAATTGTCTGACTTTTTCCTTTGCGGCCTGCTTCATGATTTCGGTAAAATAGTTTTTACAAACTTTTTACCGGGGGAGTATCAGAAAACGCTGCTTGTCGCCAAAGAACAAGGTCTGCCCCTCTACGAAGCGGAGATGCAGGTTCTGGAAACCGACCATGCGCAGGTAGGGTCTTTACTCGCAGAAAAATGGCGCCTCCCCTCCCCTGTCGTTGAATGCATTAAAAATCATCATTGTCGGGACTCTCGCCAGCAGTTAATGACTGATGCGGTCTTTGCGGCAAACCAGATAAGCAAGAAAACCGGAACAGGATACAGCGGCGATAACATTGTTCAGGAGCTCCCCGATAAAATTTATGACCTTTTAGGAGCTGAAGACATCGAGAACGTCATATTGTCTTTAGGAGATGTAACTGCAACTTTAGACAAATCTTTTTTGCGGCAGTAGTTAGGGAGAATTACCGTTATTTTCCAACCGCACGGGCGGATCGGCAGCAGGCAATCAGCCTGCTGATCGGGAAATCAGCTTTTCTGCAAGAAGAGGGGGACAGGGAATTTGAAAATACAATTCTGGGGAGTGCGCGGTTCGATACCTTCGCCAGGGGCAAAAACCGTCAGATACGGCGGCAACACCACCTGCATCGAGGTAAAAACCGACAGCGGGCAGACAATCATCCTTGACGCGGGCACGGGAATATATCCACTGTCGCAGCAGCTTCTAAGCGTAATGCCTCTCACCTGCCATATATTTATCACACACACACACTGGGATCATATCCAGGGTCTTCCCTTTTTCCTTCCGCTTTTTATATCCGGCAACGATATCCGGATTTACGGAGCATTTGATCCCCTGCTGCAAAAAGATATCGGGGATGTGCTGCGCGATCAAATGGCGTACTCCTACTTCCCCGTCAGAGAAACGGAACTTGCCGCTGATATACAATACACTTCACTTCGCGAACGGCAAACAACAGAAATTGGGTCAACTCTGGTTACAGGCATAATAACGAACCACACCGCCCTTAATTTCGGATATCTTATCGAGAGCAATGGGAAAAAGGTTTTTTTCACCGGCGACAATGAAGAATTGTTCAATATTTACAGTCCTGAAGACGACTCATATGAAGAGTACAACCAAATTATCCAGCATAAAAACGATTTTCTTCATGATTTCATAAGGGGCGCCAATGTTATTATTGCCGATTCCGCATACACCAGTGAAGAATATCTGGCAAAAAAAGGATGGGGGCACGGCACTTATGAGTACTGTATCGAGATGGCAAAAAAAGCAGAAGTCCCATCCCTGTACTTTACTCACCATGAACCTCTGCGCAGCGATGATGAGCTTGACCGGATTAAAAAACAGTTGGAGGCGCGGTTTTCATCATCCCCCGGAACGCCTCTCCTTTATATGGCGTACGAAGGTCTCGAAATAAATCTTTAAGCATAAGAACCTGTGAGGCGTCTCATGTTGACAAAAGCGGTTATCGATCATCTCAGGAACCGCGTCGGTGCGAAAAACGTTTACCATGAAAAAGAAGATCTTCTCGTTTACGGGTATGACGCAACCCCAGAGGTCAGCGCCCTTCCTGACGTGGCAGTGTTTCCGGAAAATATCGAGGGTCTGAAGGCGGCGCTTGCCATCGGCCGCGAAGAAGGCCTCTCTGTCACGCCCCGCGGCGCGGCAACGGGGCTCTCCGGCGGGAGCACCCCGATCAAAGGCGGCATGGTTCTCGGCCTCACCCGGATGAATAAAATCATTGAGATCGACGAGGAGAATCTGACCGCCACCGCCGAAGCGGGCGTCATTACGATTGATCTGTTCAATGCCGCATCTGCGCGGGGGCTTTTCTACCCGCCCGACCCCGGTTCGCAGAACGTCTCCACGCTCGGCGGCAACGTCGCGGAAAACGCAGGGGGGCTCCGCGGCCTCAAATACGGCGTAACCAGAAACTACGTGATGGCCCTGACCGGCCTCCTTGCCGACGGGACGGAGTTCAAAACCGGGGGAAAATGCGTCAAGGATGTAGCCGGCTATTCGCTGCGCGACCTCCTCGTCGGCAGCGAAGGAACCCTCGGGATCATCACCGAAATCACGGTCCGTCTGATCAGCCCGCCCCAGGAGAAGCGCACCCTGCTTGCCTATTTCCGGGACATCCGCACCGCCGGCGAGGCGGTATCCCGAATCATTGCCGCCCGGATAATCCCCGCGACCCTCGAGATTATGGACAAAATGACGATCAACTGCGTCGAGGACTACTCCGCCATAGGACTTCCCCGCCAGATGGAGGCTCTCCTCCTGATCGAGGTTGACGGTCACCCCGCGGTAGTCGCCGAGGAGGCGACCGGGGTCCGGAGAATCCTGGAAGAGGTCAGGGCTGATGAAATCCATCAGGCAAAAACCCCCGCCGAGGCGGCCCGCCTTGCCGCCGCCCGGAGAACCGCCCTTTCGGCAGTGGCCCGCGTCTCGCCCACCACGATCCTGGAAGACGCCACCGTTCCCCGGAGCCGTCTGTCCGAAACCTTCGCGGAGATCGAAAGGCTCAAGGAGAAATATCAGGTCCGGGTGGCCACCTTCGGCCATGCGGGGGACGGCAACCTCCACCCTACGGCCCTTGCCGATGAACGCAACCGCACGGAGATTGAACATGTTCATGCCTTCTTCGCCGAACTTTACGAAAAGGTCCTGGCGATGGGGGGAACGGTCTCCGGCGAACACGGAATCGGGATCGCCAAGAAAGGCTATCTGCTCCGTCAGTTTGGCGAGGGCGGCATGGCCGTCATGCGCCGGATCAAGGACTCCTTCGACCCGGGAGGTCTGCTCAATCCGGGGAAGATCTTCATAGATGATGTATCTTCTAACAAGGTCCGGACTAAGGGAGAAGTCCATGACTGAGTCATCCCCTGTGGGCAATTTCAATCCAGCCGACGCCCCGAGCTATGAATCGATCCTGCAGTGCATGCGCTGCGGCTTCTGTCTGGCCGTCTGCCCCACCTACGCCCTGACCAATCGGGAGCGCTCCAGTCCCCGGGGCCGCGCGGCACTGGCCCGCGCCGTGGCGGAGGGACGGCTGGAATTCACTGCCGCCGTCGGAGAGGAGGCGTTCTTCTGCCTGGACTGCAAGGCGTGTTCAACGGCATGTCCCTCGGGAGTGCAAGTCGGGACGATAATGGAATTCTGCCGCAGCCAGGAACAGAGTTTCCACCCCCTCCCCCTCCCCGCCGGCATCCTGCGCGACTTCATCCTCAAGCGGATGCTCCCCTCGCCGGATCTGATGGAGACATCCCTGCTGCCCGTCCGTCTTTACCAGCGACTCGGCGTGCAATGGGCCGTTCGTCGGATCGGACTGAACCGCTTTCTCCCTGACACCCTGGCCAAGATGGAGGGGATACTGCCCACCCTCGGCCGGCCGCTCCGCCTCGATATTCCGGCGGTCATCCCGGCGCAGGGGAAGAAACGGGGCCGCGTGGCCTTTTTCCTCGGATGCGCCATGAGCCTGGTCTTCCCCGATGTATCGCGGCAAACCGCCCGCATCCTTTCCCAACAGGGATTCGAGGTCGTCACCCCTGCCAAGGTAAAATGCTGCGGCGCCCCTCACCTGGCCGAAGGGGATCGCGAAACCGCCCGGCGCCTGGCCCTGATCAATCTCGATCTCTTTCTCGGACTGGATTGTGAATATATCGTCACGGACTGCGCCGGATGCGGCTGTGCCTTGAAGGAGTATGAGGAGCTCCTCGCCGGGCATGCCGATCACGAGCGGCTCCGGCTGTTTCGCTCCAAGCTCCGCGACATCTCCGAATTTCTCGCGGAGGTGGGAATCAGGACCGAGGAGCTCAAAGAAGTGCCGCTCAGCGTCACATATCATGAGCCCTGTCACCTCGTTCACGGCCAGGGCCTTTCCGTACCCCCGCGCCAGGTGATCCGGCAGATCCCCGGCGTTGAGCTCCGGGAGATGAAGGAGTCGAGCTGGTGCTGCGGGATGGCGGGTTCCTTCGCCCTCAAGGAGATCGAGACCAGCCGCAAGCTGCTCGAGCGGAAACTCGCTAACGTCCGGGACACCAACGCCGACATCCTCGTCACGGCTAACCCCGGGTGCCATCTCCAACTCGCCTGGGGCGTCCGGGAGCTGGGGTTGAAACAGCCAGTCCTGCACATCGTGGAACTCCTCGGACGCGCCCTTCCTAAATGAGCAATTTATCTAACAAAAATGGATTAAAATGGAGGGACGCGCTCCGTCGCGTCCGTAGTGGTTCCCTGAAAAGAACCCACTATAACTCAACAATTTATGCACGCATTTTCATATGAAACTATCCAACACCCAGGTCGAAGATAAATTCCGAGAGCTGCTCGCTCTGGTCGCCCGGTTGCGATCTCCCGACGGCTGCCCCTGGGACCAATCCCGCAAGCAGGAGGATATCGCCCGTTACCTCCTCGAGGAGTCCTATGAGGTCGTCGATGCCATTGAAGGCGGCTCGCCGCCGGCGCTCATGGAAGAGCTCGGAGACCTTCTTTTTCAGATACTCTTCCTCGCCCGGATGGCCGAGGAGGCGGAAGAATTCTCCATTGCCGACGTTCTGAATGCGCTCACCGAGAAGATGATCCGCCGCCATCCCCATGTCTTCGGCGACGCCAAGGCTAAGAATGTCGAGGAGGTCCGCGTTAACTGGGAGCGGATCAAAAAGGAGGTCGAACACAGGGGAACCGGCGATGCCCGTCTGTTCGCCGACATCCCCCGCTCACTTCCCACGCTGACAAAGGCCCAGCAGATCACCGCACGGGCCTCAACGGTCGGATTTGATTGGAACAACACCGCCGGGGTGCTGAAAAAAGTCGATGAGGAACTCGGCGAATTCCGAGCCGCCCTGGAAAAAGGCGATCAAGCGGCAATGCACGATGAGGCCGGCGACCTCCTGTTCACACTTGTCAACCTCTGCCGCTTTGTCCGCGTGGATGCAGAAGCGGCCCTCCGAAGCTCCCTCGGAAAGTTCAACCATCGGTTCGTCCATATCGAACAGGCTCTTGCCTCACAAGGAAAAACTCCGGCGGACTCCTCCCTCGTCGAAATGGAGCGGCTCTGGAACGAAGCGAAAAATAAATCAGCAGGGGAACCCTGAACGATCATGGACGATCTTCTCTGCCTAAGCTGTAGCCTCACTATTTCGTTTGGTGCCGGAGGGCGGAATCGAACCGACATGAAGTTGCACTCGGGGGATTTTGAGACGGTGACTTAAGATAGGCGATTCCCCATCAAATATTATTCGCTTACGTATTATATAGTTAGAAAGAGCGCTTTGGATTAGAGTGGATTTCGCGGGGTTATTTTCGGATGCGACGGTTACAATTCAGTTACATCGCCAACGATTATTTATAGCATAGAGACAGAACCTTTCCCCTAATACCCTTCCCTTGATCAACGGCTTCTTGCCGCATGGTTATTGCTCATGGAAAAACCGTTTTTTTATTAAATATTGATACCTTTATCCTGTCTTTTAACAGCATCCTGATATCTTAGATGTTATCATAATTGCGAAAGGGCTGATTTATGGACATTCCATTCCTTTGCGGAATTGGAATTTTTTTCGCGATCGCCTGGGTCTGATCGAGGAGATCGCCAATCATTAAGGAGTGCGGAGATGACATTCATCTATATTATCGGATTGATCATCGCGGTGGGGCTGGTCGTTTATCTCTTCATCGCCTTGCTTAAACCGGAGGTATTCTCGTGACCCCCCAGGGAATTTTTCAGATCGGGCTCTATTTTGTCGTGCTGATTGCGGCGGCAATCCCCTTGGGGCACTACATGGCCAAAGTCTATGCCGGAGAACCCGTGTTCTTGAGCAGGCTGGCCGGTCCCTTGGAAAGATTGATCTATCGATGCTGCCGGATCGACCCGGAAGAGGAAATGAACTGGAAGGCATACGCCGGAGGATTGCTCATTTTCAGTCTGGCGGGTTGGCTTGCCGTCTATCTGTTGCAGCGGCTCCAGGGATCCTTGCCGTTCAATCCCCACGGATTGCCCGCCGTGGCCCCTGATCTGGCCTTCAATACCGCTGTCAGCTTCGTCACCAATACGAACTGGCAGGCCTACGGCGGCGAAACGACGCTGAGTTTCTTGACGCAGATGGCGGGACTGACGGTCCAGAACTTCGCCTCCGCCGCTTCGGGAATGGCCGTGCTGCTGGCCCTGGTAAGGGGGCTGAAGAGAACCCTCTCCGGGACCATCGGCAACGTCTGGGTGGATCTGACGCGCTCCATCGTCTATATCCTTCTGCCCCTGTCGCTGGTGATGGCGCTTTTCCTCGTCTCCCAGGGGGTGGTGCAGACCTTGCAAAGCCCGGCTACGGTCCAACTCCTGGAGCAGGGCCGGGACGAAAAGGGCAATGCCGTGTCCACGCAGGAGATCGCCTTGGGGCCGGCGGCAAGCCAGGTGGCCATCAAACAACTGGGCACCAACGGGGGCGGATTTTTCAATGTCAATTCGGCCCATCCCCTGGAAAATCCAACGCCCCTTTCCAATTTCGCCGAGATGCTGGCCCTTTTGCTGATCCCGGCGGCGCTGTGCATCACCTTCGGCAGGATGCTGGGCGACAGGAGGCAGGGATGGGCGCTATTGGCTGCCATGATGCTGATTCTCATCCCGCTTTTGGGCGTAAGCGTGTTCAGTGAACAGGCAGGGAATGTCTCCTTCAGCCAGATGGACGTCGATCAGTCCGCCGGCCCCCTCCAGGCGGGCGGCAATATGGAAGGCAAGGAGGCGAGGTTCGGCATCGCCAATTCCGCCCTCTGGGCCGTGGCGACGACGGCCGCCTCCAATGGGAGCGTCAATGCCATGCATGATTCGTTTACCCCGCTGGGCGGTCTGGCGCCCCTGTGGCTGATGCAGTTGGGCGAGATCGTTTTCGGAGGGGTGGGCTCCGGGCTCTACGGCATGCTCATGTTCGTGCTGATCGCCGTCTTCGTGGCCGGGCTCATGGTGGGCCGCACGCCCGAATACTTGGGCAAGAAGATCGAGGCCTTTGAAATCAAGATGGCCTCCCTGGTCATCCTGATTCCGGCCGCGGTCGTCCTGATCGGCACCGCCATCTCTGTTGTCGTTAAGCCGGGCTTGGAAGGGATCCTCAATCCCGGCCCCCATGGCTTTTCCGAGATTCTCTACGCCTTCTCGTCGGCAGGGAACAACAATGGCAGCGCCTTTGCCGGATTGAATTCCAATACCTTTTTCTACAACATCTCCCTCGCTTGCGCCATGCTCATCGGGCGGTTCGGTCTGATGATCCCCGTGCTGGCGGCGGCGGGATCGCTGGCCCGCAAGAAGCTCATCCCCGCCGGCGCCGGCACGCTGCCGACGCACACGCCGCTCTTTGTGTTCTTCCTGGTGGCGGTGATCATCCTGGTAGGCGCCCTGACCTTCATACCGGCTCTGGCCCTGGGGCCGATGGCCGAGTATCTGATTTGGATTCGTTGAGAGGGGATAGATGATGAACGCTAAAGCAAAAACATTTTCGCTTCTTGATAGACAAAACCTCCAGCGGACGATCGTCGATGCCTTCGCCAAGCTCAACCCCCTGCATGTGGTCAAGAATCCAGTGATGTTCGTCGTGGAGATCGGTTGCCTCCTGACGACGCTCCTCTATTTCCAGTCCCTTTTCGGCCGCGGTGAGGAGAGAAGCGCTTTCATTCTGGCCATCACACTTTGGCTGTGGTTCACCTTGCTCTTCGCCAATTTTGCCGAAGCCCTGGCGGAAGGAAGGGGCAAGGCCCAGGCGCGATCGCTCCGAGGGGCGCGGCGGGATGTAATGGCCAAGCTGCTCCGGGAGCCGGAGCGGAACGCGACCGCCGGCACCGTCCCGGGCTCCCAGCTCAAGAAAGGGGATCTGGTGCTTGTAGAGGCGGGAGATGCCATCCCCGGCGACGGCGAGGTGGTCGTGGGGGTCGCCTCTGTGGATGAGAGCGCCATCACCGGCGAGAGCGCCCCGGTGATCCGGGAAAGCGGCGGGGATCGAAGCGCCGTGACCGGCGGCACCAGCGTGCTTTCGGACTGGCTCATCGTCCGCGTCACGGCAAATCCGGGGGAAACGTTCCTCGACAAGATGATCGCTATGGTGGAAGGGGCCAGGCGGCAAAAAACGCCGAATGAAATTGCCCTCGACATCCTGCTGGCCGGGCTCACCCTGATCTTCCTGCTGGCCACCGTGACCCTCGTTCCCTTTTCGATCTACAGTGTCGGGGCAACGGGGCAGGGGGCGCCCATCACTATGACGGTCATCGTGGCCCTCTTGATCTGTCTCATTCCGACTACCATTGGCGGGCTCCTCTCCGCCATCGGCATCGCCGGCATGGACCGTATGATTCAGGCGAATGTCATTGCCATGTCGGGCAAGGCGGTCGAAGCCGCCGGCGATGTGGATGTCCTCTTGCTCGACAAAACCGGCACCATCACCTTGGGCAACCGCGAGGCAAAGGAGTTCATCCCTATGGGCGGAACCACGGCCCAGCAACTGGCCGATGCGGCCCAGCTCGCATCCCTGGCCGACGAAACGCCGGAAGGACGAAGCATCGTCATCCTGGCCAAGCAGAAATACGGCATCCGGGAACGGGATATCAAAACCCTGGGGGCCCGTTTCATCCCCTTTTCCGCCCAGACCCGCATGAGCGGCGTCAACCTGGAGGGACGGGAAATCCGCAAGGGCGCTGCCGACGCCATCGAAGCCTATGTGCAGACAAGAGACGGCCGTTTTCCCGAGGAGGCGGCCTCCACGGTGAGCGATATCGCCTCACAGGGAGGGACCCCCCTTGTCGTTGCCGAGGATGCCCGGATTCTGGGGGTCATTCGCCTGAGCGACGTGGTCAAGGGGGGGATACGCGAGCGCTTCGCCGAGCTGCGGCGCATGGGCATCCGCACCATCATGATCACCGGGGACAATCCGCTCACGGCGGCGGCGGTGGCGGCCGAGGCGGGCGTGGACGACTTTCTGGCGCAGGCAACGCCAGAAACAAAGCTGAATCTGATCCGGACCTATCAGGCCCAGGGTCATCTTGTCGCCATGACGGGAGACGGGACGAATGACGCCCCGGCGCTGGCACAAGCGGACGTGGCCGTGGCCATGAACACGGGTACGCAGGCAGCCAAGGAGGCAGGGAACCTGGTGGATCTCGACTCCAATCCCACGAAGCTTATCGAGATCGTCGAGATCGGAAAGCAACTGCTCATGACGCGGGGCACCCTCACGACCTTCAGCATCTCCAACGACGTAGCCAAGTACTTCGCCATTTTGCCCGCTGCCTTCTCGGGAATCTATCCGGGCCTGGCCGTATTGAACATCATGGGGCTCTCGACGCCGCAAAGCGCCATACTGTCGGCGGTCATCTTCAACGCGCTCATCATCGTCGCGCTGATTCCCCTGGCGCTGCGCGGTGTTCGCTATCGACCCATGGGCGCCGCCGCTGTGCTCCGCCGGAACCTGATCATTTACGGTGCAGGAGGGCTCGTGGTGCCTTTCCTGGGGATCAAAGCCATCGACCTGCTGCTGACGCTTTTACACTGGACTTGAAAGGAACGACCATGGGAAAAACGATACGCACCGCACTTTTGCTCTTTTTCGTCACCACGCTGCTGACTGGCATCGTCTACCCGCTGGCTGTGACCGGA
This sequence comes from Syntrophales bacterium, assembly GCA_023229765.1. Classification (NCBI taxonomy): domain Bacteria; kingdom Pseudomonadati; phylum Thermodesulfobacteriota; class Syntrophia; order Syntrophales; species Syntrophales bacterium. The sequence continues at coordinate 60,596 of JALNYO010000013.1, forward strand.
TTGGGACAGGTCCTGTTTCCCCGGCAGGCCAACGGCAGCCTGATCTCAACCGGAGAGGGAAAGACGGTCTCGGAACTGATCGGGCAGCCCTTTAGCGACCCGCGTTATTTCTGGGGACGGCCCTCGGCAACAATGCCTCTGGCCTATAACGGCGCCTCTTCCGCGGGGTCGAATCTGGGTCCCTCGAATCCGGCCTTGAAGGAGGCCGCAGGGAAGCGCATTGCCGCCCTCCGGTCCACCGATCCGGGAAATTTACTGCCCGTGCCGGTGGATCTCGTGACCGCCTCGGGCAGCGGGCTCGATCCCCATATCAGTCCGGCAGCTGCATTCTACCAGGTTCCGCGGGTCGCCAGGGCGCGCGGCATCGACGAGGGGAGGGTGACGGAACTGGTCCGGATGCAGATCCGGGACAGGCAGTTCGGCATTTTCGGCGAACCCACGGTCAATGTCCTGCGCCTGAATATGGCGCTGGACTCTGTTCCACCGTCAAAAAGTGAACAATCCCGGTGAATATCGGGATAACCTTGCTCCTCATGGAAGGGATCACTAATCTTTAGAGGTTTCCCGATATGAACACGTTCATCGCAATGATAAACATGAAAGGCATCGTTCTCGGCTGGCCCATGTCTTCTTGGATTGAACGGTTGTCGATCGGCGTCATGATCTACAATCTCATGAAACTGCCTCGTCTTTTCCCGAAGTATGATTTTGATATCGAGTACTGCAGGAGGCCTTCGACATTCCGGGACCAGAATTCGGAAAAGGGGCGCCTTACCGGTTAAGGCCATATCGCCATGAACCAAAGGATATAACGTCAGGCGGGAGAGAAGAGGCGCGCTCATGGGAAAGAAAGAGCGAACGGACATGAACACGGAGAGAAGGACTCCGGGGACCGGCAACCGGACTGTCCTGAATCTGATCATTCTCGTATTATTGTCAGCGGTGGTCATCTCCGTCTCAAGGTTTCTCGGGCCGGGCGCCCGGCATAACACGATCCTGGTCAATACGATGAAGACGGTCGAAATGATCTCCCGGATGAGAATAGACCTTTTGAAATCGACTGACCTGGGAAAGGGCGCCGTGATGGCCGTTACCGATGAAGAATCGCGGGCCTTGGCCGAGCAATCGCGCAAGAGTGCCGATGCGGTCCAGCGCGACTATGAGGAATTGAATGTCCTGATAGATGCCGCGAAAATAGGTGACGAAATGACGTTGCTGCAAGAATTCAATGATGCTTGGAACAATTTTCGGGAGATCGACAGGGAACTATTATCCCTCGCGGTGAAGAATACCAATATCAAAGCAGCGAATCTTTCCTACACCGCAGCTGCTCAGGACATAGGAACTTTCGAGCGGTGCCTCTCTCAGTTGATGGCTGTCCCCAAATCTGACCGTGAACAGGCGCAGATGGCAAGGCTCGCCTATCAAGCTGTTACCGCCGCATTCATGATTTACAGCTTGGAAGCCCCACACATCAACGAGGCCGAGGATAAGAAGATGGGCGAACTGGAAAAACTCATGGCCGCGAATGAAAAAAAGGTCCGCAATGCGTTAGAGGACGTTTCCCCCCTGACTGACCAGCAGGGGAGGACCCTCCTTCATGATGCCGCGGCGGCCTTCTCAAAGTTCATGGAGGTCCATCGGGAGGTCGTCAGATTATCCAGGATGAACACAAATGTTAAATCACTGGAACTTTCCCTTGGCCGGAAACGGAAGGTTACTGCCCAGTGTGAGGAGATTTTGAATGCTCTCCACGATGCTGTTCAGAACGGCAGGTCCTCCAGGGCGACACGGTAGGACGAAGGCTATGGTTTGGACTCTTCGCAAGAAAATCTTTATCGGTTACGGCATCACGCTGGGTCTGATGATTGTCGTATTGACATGGGCCCTGGTCAATCTTCTTCATTTGGGCAAAGCCAGTGATGCCATCCTGGAGGAAAACTACAGGAGTATTCTTGCGGCAGAAAACATGGTTTACGCGATCGAGAGGCAGGATAGTGCGATACTCCTCTTGCTCCTCGGTGGTTATGAAGATCAGGCATGGAAACAATTCCGAGATAATGAAAGCGAGTTTTTCCTGTGGCTAAGCCGGGCAAAAGATAACATCACTATCGAAGGAGAAGAGAGAACCGTTAAAGCGATTCAAGATGGGTATACCCATTATTTAAAACTTATCTCAGAACTCAAGCCGGTTTATCGATCTCACGTACCAGAAACAGCCACCTTCTATCACGAAACGATCCTCCCCTCCTTCAATTCCGTGCGGGCGGCATGCATTCATCTCCGTGAGATGAATCAAGAGACCATGTTCAAGGCAAGTGAACGCGCGCGCCGTGTCGCACAGAGGGCGATTTGGTCCATGATGATCATCGGGGGTGCCGCAATCATCATCGGACTTGGATTCAGCGTAATCCTTTCAAATCTCCTGGTAAGACCCGTCCGGCGGATGAGGGAAGCAACTCGTGAAATTTCATCGGGTAACTATGATATTGACTTTTCCGTTTCCTCCTCCGACGAACTGGGAGGTTTGGCCAACGAGTTTAATGCCATGGTCAAGAGGTTGCGCGAGTATCGCGCCCTCAACATCAACCAGATCATGGCGGAAAAACAAAAGAGTGACGCCATCATTCGCAGTATCGATGACGGGGTTGTGGTCGTCGACAATGAGTTCAGGGTAACGGATGTGAATCCCACCGCCGCAAGAGCACTGAACATTGAATTCGGCCAGATACAGAACAGGCATTTTCTTGAGGTGGTCAAGAATGAAATGCTGTTCAATCATGTGAAGCAGTCCATCGAAACGGGCCAGCCTTCTCCCATTGAAGAACAAAAGGGAATTCTCACCGCAGAACAAGGGGGGAAGCAGCGCCATTTCCAATTTTCAATCACGCCTGTCCATGGAAAACCCGACACCCTCCTGGGGGTCGTATTGCTTTTACGGGACGTCACGCGCCTGGCGGAACTGGACCGCCTAAAAAGTGAATTTGTGATGACCGCTTCTCACGAACTTCGAACGCCTCTGACAAGCATCGGCATGAGCATAAACCTTCTTCTCGAAAGAACGATGGAGAAATTGAACGAGAAAGATCGGGAACTTCTCTTGGCTGCCCGGGAGGATCTTGAGCGGCTGAAGACGCTTGTCAGAAACTTATTGGATCTTTCAAAAATCGAGGGAGGAAAGATGGAGATGGAGTTTGAAAAAATTTCTCTCCAGAAACTCTGCCAAAATGTCGCTGGTATTTTGGAAAACCAAACCGCCGAAAAACGTATTCATCTAACATTGGAAGTCCCCCAAAACCTCCCCGAAGTCAAGGCAGACGCCAATAAGATCACCTGGGTGCTGACCAACCTGATCACTAATGCGTTGCGCTACACTGAAAGTGGAGGGACCATTCGCCTCTCGGCTGGGCACCACGGTCCGTATGTCCATGTTTCAGTAATTGACAACGGCCAAGGTATTCCCCGTGAAGATCAATCCAAGATCTTTGACAAATTTGTTCAAATAAGAAATGATAAGGCCCTCGGAGGGAGTGGACTCGGCTTAGCCATTTGCAAGGAGATTATTCGTGCTCATGGTGGTACGATATGGGTAGATTCAATTCCGGGAGAAGGAAGTACCTTTACCTTTACGCTTCAATCAGTAGAATAAATTCTCTACGAGGTGAGCCATGATTGATAAACCCATATTGATCGTCGACGATGAAAAAAATATTCGCCTGACTCTTTCACAAGTTCTGGAGACTCTGGGTGCGGAAATCGATACAGCCGCAAACGGGGAAGAAGCCCTGACGAAGCTCAAAGGGAGAGAGTTTGGCTTGGTCCTCTTGGATATCCGAATGCCAGGGATGGATGGAATGGAAATTCTTCGTCGAGTCCGCGAGATACGGCCTGATATCCGGGTCATCATGATAACGGCCTACGGAACGATTGAATCGGCGGTTGAGGCAATGAAGCTGGGCGCGGCAGACTTCCTCCAGAAACCCTTCGATCCTGAGGAGATTCGGGAATTGGTGTCGCGCGTGGCCGACAGAGACAAGGGCGTTGAACTCAAGCGTTCAGATTACGCCTCTTCCATTGAATGTGCGAAGAACGCCATCAGGGATCGTCATTTTGATGCAGCCATCGAGCATGTGCACAGGGGAATCTCCATCGATCCCGGTCGGCCCGAGGTATTCAATCTCCTCGGCGCGATGATGGAGATTAAGGGGGATCGCACCGAAGCACAGAAAAACTATAGAGCCGCGCTTTCTCTTGATCCCTCATACCAGCCTGCCATCGACAACCTTCATCGATCGACAACGGCAAAATGGAAGCAGGAGGGAGGAATAATTCTTGAGGACATTAAAGGAGATCAGAAGGACGAAAAATCGGGGTCGGGGAAGAACTGATGCCCCGCGCTGATTCCGGTATATTGCTATCATGCAGTTCATCCTCATAACCATGGAATGTCGAAGTTATGGAAACAAAAAGACCTGATCCCGACGAACTTCTTGGCAGGGCTGTCTCTGAAGAGACACGTAAACGTCATGGCAAGTTGAAGATATTCTTCGGCGCCGCCCCGGGGGTGGGTAAAACCTATGCGATGCTCGGGGCCGCTCAAAAACGCCGGGCGGAAGGTGTCGATATCGTCGTAGGGGTCGTGGAAACACACGGCAGGAAGGAGACAGAAACCCTTCTCGACGGACTGGAAATTTTGCCGCGTCGTATCCAGCCCCATCGCGGTCGGGACATCCTGGAATTTGACATCGACGCGGCGCTGGCGCGAAGCCCCTCACTGATCGTCATCGACGAGCTCGCGCATACCAATGCACCTGACTCGCGGCACAATAAGCGCTGGCAGGATGTCCAGGAATTGCTCGGCGCAGGAATATCCGTCTATACGACTGTCAACGTCCAGCATCTTGAAAGCCTGAATGATATTATTCGGCAGATCACCGGCATCATTGTCCGGGAAACCATCCCGGATTCTTTTTTAGGACGAGCCGACGAGATCGAGCTGATCGACCTGCCACCCGCCGATCTGCTCCAGCGCCTCAAGGAAGGGAAGGTCTACATCCCCGAACAGGCGCAAAAGGCGACGGAGAATTTTTTTCGCAAGGGCAACCTGATCGCCTTGAGGGAGCTGGCCCTGCGACGCACGGCCGAACAGGTAGACGAACAGATGGAGAGTTACCGGCGCGATGCGGGTGTTCAGGACATCTGGCCGGCGGCGGAACGAATCCTGGTCTGCATCGGGCCGAATCCGCGCTCTATCCGCCTTATCCGGGCGGCACGCAGAATTGCGGCTGGGTTCCGAGCCGAGTGGATTGCCGTGCATGTCGAGGCCCCTTCCCACATCAGACCGTCTCAAGATGACTTGAAGCTCTTGGCGGAGCATATGCGGCTTGCGGAAAGTCTGGGTGCACAGACCGCGACACTGACGGGACGTAAGGCAAGTGATGAGATACTCAACTATGCCCGAGAGCGCAACGTCAGCAAGATCATTGTCGGCAAGCCGACGCATCCACGCTGGAAGGACAAGCTTTTGGGATCGCTACTGGATGAGATCATCCGGGGAAGCGGCGATATTGAGGTTTACGTGATCACGGGGGACGCGGCTGAGGCGCCGGCTAAGCCCGGCGCGAGGTCTCATTCACCAAAGATCAAGCCGAAGGAATGGTATTGGAGTCTCGGGACCGTGACATTGAGTACCATTCTTGGCAGCCTCATATCCCCGTATTTCGATCGGACGGACATTGCCATGATCTATCTTCTCGGCATCGTCATAACGTCGACGCGGACCGGACGCTGGCCGGCCCTTGCGGCCACCCTGCTGAGTGTGGCCGCATTCGACTTCTTCTTTGCACCTCCGTATTTTACTTTCGCAGTCAACGATATTCGTTTTGTTGTAACATTCGCCGTCATGTTTGTGGTGGCCAATGTCATCACGCGACTGACGCTGCAAATCCGCGAACAAGCGGAAGCTTCGAGAAAGCGCGAAAGGAACACCGCTGCCCTTTATGCGCTGAGTCGCAAATTGGCACAGGAACGCAAGAAGGAACAGATCTTCAACGTCGCCACCAAACACATCAGCGAAGTGTTTCACAGCCAGATCGTCATACTGGTCTTGGACAAAAAAGGGGAGCTGGCCGCATCGGAAACGAGGGTAGGCACTTTTTCCATCGACCGGAAGGAGCTGAGCGTCGCCCGATGGGCCTTTGATAACAGGCACTCCGCCGGCCTGGGTACCGACACGCTCCCCGGAGCCAAGGCGCTCTATCTGCCGATGGTTGCTTCCTCCGGTGTCGTGGGGGTTGTGGGCGTACTTCCCGAAAATGCCGAGAGGGGATTCGATCCCGAAGACATCCATTTTCTTGAAAGTTTCGTCAATCAAACCGCCATGGCCATGGAGAGGATCATGCTGGCCAAGGAGGTGCAAGAAGAGCACCTGAAGGCGGAGGCGCAGAATGTTAAAAATACGTTTCTGAGTTCCATTTCCCACGATTTGAGATCGCCGCTTGCGGTCGTGGCGGGGGCGGCAAGCACCCTCCTGGAAAAGGACGCGTCCCTCGACCGACCGGCCCGTTTGGAACTGTTGCACACCATCTATGAGGAGACTGACCGACTGGAACGCATCATCCGCAATGTCCTGAATCTAACCCGTCTCGATTCCGGGACGATCACCGTCCACAAGGAATGGCAGCCCCTGGAGGAGATCATCGGGGTCGTTCTGAACCGCTTCGCCGACCGTTTCAGAGAGCGCTCTCTGGAATTGAAAATTCCTCCGGACCTCCCCCTCATTCCCTTTGACACCCTTCTGATGGAGCAGGTGCTGTCTAATCTGATGGAGAATGCCTTGCGGCACACCCCGACCGGCACCCCTGTTGAAATCACTGTCACCCCGCAGAAATCCGCTGTGATGATCGAGATCGCCGACCGAGGTCCAGGCATACCCGCCCACGAAGGGGAGGCTATTTTCAAAAAATTCACCCGCGGCGCCAATACGCAGATGGGAGCCGGCATCGGACTCTCGATCTGTCGCGTCATTATCGAGGCCCACGGCGGTCGCATCTGGGTGGAAAACCGGACGGGTGGAGGCGCCGCATTCAAGTTCGTCATACCCGTCGAAGGAACACCCCCGTCCATGATACCCGAAAAGGAATTGCCATGAATGAAATTCCGGCCACCATACTCCTGATAGAGGATGAACGGCAGATGCGGCGGTTTCTCCGGGTAGCGCTCCAGAGTGAAAAATATGCTGTGCTTGAAGCGGAAACCGCTGCCGACGGACTCTCCCAGGCGGCGACACGAAATCCTGACATCGTGCTTCTCGACCTGGGGCTTCCCGACATGGACGGTCTTGAGGTCATCGAAAAACTCCGGGAATGGACTGCCCTGCCCGTTATCGTCATCTCGGCAAGGGAGCAGGAAGGGGACAAGATAAAGGCCCTTGACGGAGGGGCGGACGACTATTTGACGAAGCCGTTCTGTGCAGGCGAGCTCTTGGCCAGGATCCGGGTTGCCCTCCGACATGCAACTCCCAAGCAGCAGGGACAGGAGGATGCGGTTTTCATCGCAGAGGACCTAAAGATAGATTTCCTGAAGAGGCAGGTTTTTTCCGGATCCAAGGAGATTCATTTGACACCTATTGAATACCGGCTGCTGACGGTTCTCGTCAGGAATGCCGGCAGGGTCATGACCCACAGGCAAATCCTCAAGGAGGTCTGGGGGCCACCTTACGTGGAGCAGACTCATTACTTGCGCGTCTTTATGAACCAACTGAGAAAGAAAATCGAGACCGACTCCGCCCGCCCGCGCTTCCTGCTGAACGAACCCGGAGTCGGTTACCGATTTAAACAGGATCTTGATTAGTGCCAGTGTCTGGCCTTCAGCCTGATTGCCGGGGTACAGGCGGCTGTACTTCGGAAAACCATCTTCATCCACCACCAAAGCGAACGTCAAAAGCTTGCAGTCCGTGCACTTTTCTTTGCTGTGCCCCCTTTGAGCCTTGGCGTTGGCAACTTCCTGGCCTTCGAAATATGTGTTGGTCAGACCAAAAAGACAAAGGCGTTCGGGCAGGTCGAAAAGATCACGCTCCCGGGTCGACAGATGGCTCTCTAATGCGTCCTTGCAATCAAAAAGACGGTCGCCGGCACGATACAGGGAATTCAGGGAAGAATGCAGAGGTTCCCCGGTAAATTCATAAAGAGCCGAGGTGCTTTGAAGCCAATGGTGCGTATGAACCTCGCTGCCCGGCGATATCAGACGCCCTATCACGAGTGCCTGCATCAGGGGCAGAAGATGTTTGGGTACCCCTTGTCGAAAGCCAGGTGCAGCAGGGATGGCACAAGAGCCGGGCAGCCGAGCAGAACCGGTTCAATTTTTTTCAGAACCTTTTTGCCGGCCCGGATGGAGAAAAAACATTGGAGAAGAGAGAGCTTTGTTTAAGTATTCGTCCGGATTAAGCTCTGGTGAATAGAAGGAAAGGTGGAAAACCTCTATCTGTTCCTTGTGTTCCTCCAACCACTTTTTGGTATCTTTGCTATGATGAGCACGCAGATTGTCCAGGATCAAAAACACTTTACGCCCGGCATCTTTGGTCAGGCGGGTCATGAACTTGATCAAGAGCCCGGAATTCATGGCATTGCGGTACACCATGAACCTAACCTTCCCCTGGTTGGTAATGGCCGAAATCATACTGATATGGCTCCTTTTGGCAACCAACCTGACCACAGGGGTCTGTCCTTTAGGAGCAAATCCCCGGACCCGGTTGGCACCCGTCTGAACTCCCGTCTCATCGCCCCAGTGAATCTCAGCTTTCTCTTCCTTCGCCCGAGAAACAATAAGAGGATAATCCGTCTCCAACCATTTCTTGACCGCCTCCGAACTTTGCTCATAGGCGCGTTTCACCGGTTTCTGGGGGGTAAAACCCCAACGCTTGAGATACTCTCCAACCGTCCGGATCGGCATATCAATGCTATACAGTTGTTTTATCAGCAACTTCACCGCGTCCCGCGTCCACAAGGCAAAGGAGAGTTTCAGTTGGTCAGGAGTCTTGTCAATAAGGGCTCGTTTAACCTCCCTCTCCTGCTCGGCGTTAAGGGTACGTTGATCTCCAGTGCGGCGTCCTCGTTTTCCCAGCTTGATGGCCTTGCTACCCTCCCTTTTATAGCTTTGCCAAATTCTGCTGGCGCGACTAACGCTGACACCTACTCCCTTTGCAACATCGTTGTTCGTAAACCCCTGCTTACGAAGTCGAACAATCTGCTTCCGAATCTCATATTGTGTCTCGGGACTATGTTTGCGTGCATCTGTCTTTTCCATGAATCCCGTATATCACAATATTATCCAATTTGCTATATTTAATTGCCGAGGTGATAACATACATGACCCTCACCTCCCGGTGTGAAACCACAGCGGGGCCGGCAGAGCCGGCCGAATCGCATAATAAAGGAGTGATACCTATGGAAGAACTGAAATTTCCCGATCACTGGGTTTCCCGGCGCCAAATGGTTCTATCTGAACATGGAAGGCTACAAGGCTCTATTCGTGCGTTGAAAGGGCTCGGTTTCGCAAAAGTTCGCCACGAACGCCCTTTTGTCCTTCCCGCCAGCCGGGAAATCATTTTGGCATCCAGCCCAGCCCTTTGGCATGCAAACTCTGGATGAAGAACTTGTCGGCGTTCTCCGTCACGGCAGTCGTCTCCGGGTATGCGCCACTCGGGTTCTGCAGGTCAGCCACCACCTCCCCGTCTTCCGTAAACGCCAGCACATGGCCGTAGACCGGCGGAATTGGCCACAACGCGCGCGGCAGGCGCATCGTGAACTTACGCAAAAAAGTCTTGGCGGCCATTTTGTCGATGGCGGAGTTGCGCGGCTTGGGGAACGAAAATTGCGGGCGACCCTTTCCACACAGTTCCCCTTCCATTGAAGAGCGATAAATTAGATATGAACCTTTGTATTTTCTGTCATAAAAAATAATTATGATAATAACGAGGCAATTGCAAAACTCCCCATTCTTGTCATTCCCGCAACGATTCTGAGCGGGAATCTGGTTCTAACTGCTTGAAAAACCATATTCCCGATAGAGACATTCGGGAATGACAAATGGTTTTGCAATTACCTCTAACGAGATAAATATCTTCTATTCAGATATTTTTGCTATCTCACCCAATCTCTTGATGAGCAGAGGCAATCGCGTCTGGCTGGCACGATCCGGCGAAAGATGGCCGGAAATCGAATCGAGGAATTCTTCATTTGCCAATAGAATCGTGAAGGTTCGTGACAGAAAATATTTAAGATCATCCGAGGAGCTTCTGATTTCAGAGACGATTTCCGGTCGGCCATCCAAGATCGTGATGATGTCTTCCATGTCGTGACTGGCCATATAATCGCCGCAACCGCGGCCTTTGAACGCGTCAATCTTGGTTGCCAGAAAATAAGGGGGCGATACAAGTTTGATGGTCAGTTCGTTCTCCAATTCAATAAGATCCGCGTTCTTTATCGCTGGTAGATACCAGCGGTTGTAGAACCCCAGTATCTCTTCCTGAGTTGGCATGATATCGATTTTGATCAGATCAACCAGCCAGCGGCAGACAGGCGCATTTTCACTCATATCCTGTTTGAACCCCTTGCGCCTAAGCTCTTCCTCAAGCCGGTAATACTCCATCCGTGAGGCAACCTCGACAATGACATCCACATCCTGAGTGGCACGGACTTCCGGCATGGCTGGATCGGTAATAAACATTCCTGTGACGCAACCCCCGACGAAAACGACCTTATCCCTAAGATCACCAAGACGTTTGGCCACATGGATGATCATCCGAATATTCATGTCTTTGTTCTTGATCATCCTGATCCCAATCGAGCCTTGAGCTCTTCGATGGCAATCACTCTTTCGCGGGCTCTTCCGTCGCGGATGGCGTCAACGATAGCCAGCAATTCGTAAAGAATTTGATCTTTTAACGCAGCCTTCGGGACAGTCTTGTACAGAGGTGAGAATTCATAACCACGCGTATCGCCTTCTGGGTCCGCCCATACGGGGGGTGGTTCGTTCGGCTGAGAAATAATGTCCTTCAGCGGTAGCGCTGCATACCCGGTAGGGACGCCCCGGGTCAGTCCGCCATGTTCCGGTGGAAAAGCATATTTGATGCCGTGAATGAGAAATTCTTCCAGTGACTTTTTCAGGGGATGCCCGCTTGGGGACTGCAGTAAACGTGCGGCAACGGCACGCTTGATACCGGCATGGACTTCGGAAGCGCTCATGAACAAATCACCGGCAACGGATGCATAGGACCACTGGCTTTCACCCAATGCGACTAGCTTCAAAAGGATATATATGTCCTGGGGTTTAAGATTCATGGCCGCATGATATTCGCTATTCGCGAATAGCGCAAGAAATATTTAAGGTTGATGTTCAAGAAAAATAAAAAGGGCTTGACGGTCGCTTTACAATCCGCAAGTCCCTATTTTTATTATGGTGCCGGAGGTCGGAATCGAACCGACATGAAGTTGCCCTCGGGGGATTTTGAGTCCCCTGCGTCTACCAGTTTCACCACTCCGGCAATGGGGGGTTGTTTATGGGAGGAAGCGCAAAATGTCAAGAAAAATGTGTTGACAAGCCCGGAAATCTCATGTTAGGGGAACCGCCTGATTTGCGGCGACTATGAATCGGGGTTGTAGCTCAATTGGGAGAGCGCTTGAATGGCATTCAAGAGGTAGCGAGTTCGATCCTCGCCAGCTCCACCATTTTTTACAAGTAAGCCCGTCTTACCGGATGTTTGTGGAAGGCGGGCTTACTTTTTTTCTATAAATCCTTAAAGTCGCGGACGAATTTCAGCCTGCCCTGCTTAACAAGCTCCGCTTTGCTTCCCTCCAGCCATTGTCGGAAAGCCTCGGTTTTCTCAGCCTGGGAAAGGTACTTTGCAACAGCGTCCTTCTGGGAGGCAAAATCGCTGTCGTCTGCCTTGCTTCTTTCCCGCAGGGCGATGACTATATAGTTCCCGTCAATCAAAAAGGCCTTTTCCGGAGATGGCTTTTTCGAGGAAAGCTGGAAAAGCGACTCGGTCAGCTCCGCCGAAGAGCCTATTTTCGGAATCGCGCCGCCGGGCTGAAAAAACCCAGTTTCCAGAACCATTAATCCCCGGCCTTTGGCCAGCGCATCCAGACCCTCCCCTTTTTTCAGGCGGGTTGAGATTTTCTCTGCTTCTTTTTGCGCCAGCTTTCCGGCCTCGACTTCCCGGTACTGCTTCTCCACAGCGGCGGCGATATCCTTGAGCGCTGGCACATAAGGCGCCTTGCGCGCCGCAATCCTGATTATGTAGTAGCCATTCTCCCCCTGCAGAACACGGCTGATTTCCCCATCCTTCAGACTCGAAACGATCTTTCCCCATTGGTCTATTGCTTTGAACTCCTGGGGGGGAGCGCTTATTGCAGAGAAATCTGTCGTGTGAACCGCAAGCTTCTTCTGTGCTGCATAGGCGTCGAAGTTCTCCTGCTGATAAATCGTATCGTGGGCCTTTTTGGCCTCATCATAAGCAGCCTTCCGCCCGGCGCCTTGCCTGATATCGCCGCTGACCCTGTCCCGGACATCGGCGAGGGGAATAATTTTATCATTTTTCTTGTAGAGCTCCCGGTGTTTTTCATAATAATCCGCAATTTCGGTTTCGGAGGGAACAACCGTCGCGGCAAAATCCTGCGGCATAAACGCCACGTATTTGATCTGCACCTGTTCGGGAACCCGAAATTTTCCCTGGTTGGCTTTCAGGAAATCCTCCAGCTCCGTCTGAGAGGGTTTCAGGACAGAAAGAAAATCCGCGGGAGAAATCCGGATATAATCGAGATTGAGCTTCTCCTTTTGCATTCGATAGAAATCGAGAACATCCTCATCCGCGAGCTTGACGCCATCCTTGATAAGGCTCTCAACCTGAGCAGAAAGGAGGATCTTTCGCTGACTGTCCTCGAATTGCTCCGTGGTCATTTTAGCCGCCCGGATGGTTTGCTCATAAATTATGTTGTCAAAAACCCCGTTCTGCTGGAAGGCAGGGTACGAGAGAATCGCGTTTTTAACCTCCTCATTGGAAATGTGAATTTCCAGATCCTCCGCTTTTTTGAGTAAAACCTCCTGATTTATCAGGATATCGAAAGCCTGCTTTTTGAGGTTCAAACCCTTGAGCATCTCTTCAGTCAAAGAACGCCCCAGTTGTTCCCGATACATATCAAGCAGATTCTGATATTCCTTTTGGAAATCCACATAAACAATCGGTTTTCCATCAAGCATTGCAATCCGCTCTGCCTTATTCCTGCCGCTCATCGAGCCAAAATAGAAAATAAAAACCACGATAATGATCCCCAGGACGAGCTTCATTAACCAGTTTCTTGCGTGTCTCCTCATGATATTGAGCATGGTGCTTCTCCCTCAAAAAATTATTGTAACGTTCAGGAATTAGTAGCCCGATCAGGGATATCCTGCGCCCGCGCTCAATAATATAGCAACCGGCAAAATGCAATGATTTTCTTTAAAAAGGATTGAACGCCGGTATGAAATGCTATATAGAACAAACGACATTGGGAAAATAATTTTGATGTTATTGATTATATGAAATAAGTAGTCGGAGGATACGAGCTTGCTTTTTGATTTTATTTTGGGGAAATTTTCCAACGACCTGGCGATTGACCTGGGAACGGCCAACACGCTGGTTTATGTCAAGGGAAAGGGGATTGTGCTCAACGAACCCTCCGTTGTCGCCGTTCACCAGAATGCCCGCGGGGAAAAGAAGGTGCTGGCGGTAGGCGCCGAGGCCAAGAAGATGCTGGGAAGAACCCCCGGCAACATCGTCGCCATCCGCCCCATGCGCGACGGGGTAATCGCCGATTTCGACATCACCGAGGCGATGCTCCGCCATTTCATCCTGAGCGTTCACAACCGGCGCGCCCTCGTTCGCCCCCGCATCATCGTTTCCATCCCCTCGGGGATAACGCAGGTGGAGAAGCGCGCCGTCCGGGAGACGGTGGAATCCGCAGGCGCCCGGGAGATATACCTGATCGAGGAACCGATGGCGGCGGCCATCGGGGCGGGTTTGCCGGTAACCGAGCCGATCAGTTCGATGGTTGTCGATATCGGCGGCGGGACAACCGAGGTGGCGGTGATCTCGCTTACCGGCATCGTCTATTCCAAGTCGGTCCGGGTAGCCGGCGACAGGCTGGACGAAGATATTGTTCAGTACATAAAGCACAAGTACAGTCTGCTTATCGGCGAGCGCACCGGAGAGATCATCAAGACAACCATCGGCAACGCCTACCCCGATCCGGAGGGGGAAGTCCGCACGATGGAGATAAAGGGGCGGGATCTGATCTCCGGCATCCCCAAAATCCTGGAGATAAACTCCGGCGAAATCCGCGAGGCGATCGGCGAATCGCTCGGCCTGATCGTCGATGCGGTGAAAAACGCCCTCGAGAATGCGCCGCCGGAACTCTCCGGCGACATTGCCGACCGGGGAATCGTGCTTACCGGCGGCGGCGCGCTCCTCAGAAACCTCGACCTGCTGATTAAAGAGAAAACGGGGCTTCCGACCATCATCGCCGACGACCCGCTCACCACCGTCGCCCGGGGCGCCGGTATGGCCCTTGATCACATTGATATCCTCAAAGAGGTCACCTTTCAAACATAGAATTTTAAGCTTTGCCGTCGGTAGCTACGTCATATCAGCGCTTTTGCGCAGTCCTCATTAAAAGGCAGTAAATTGAGAAATGCTTATCCCGAAGAAATATCGTTCCCATATCACAGCCGCCGTTTTTTTAATAATATCCCTGGCAATAATTTCCTACGGCGCATCCAGCCTGACTGAACCCGGGTTCCTGCGCAAGACCGTCATGGAAATAGCGACCCCGTTTGCAAACCTTGTCAACCTTTCTTCCAAGGGTTTAAGCGATTTTTGGAGAAGGTATCTTTTCCTTGTAGGATTAGAGGAAGACAACAGACGGCTGCGGGCCGAAAAAGCCGCTCTTGCCGAGCAGCTCAACAATTACCGCGAGGGATATTATGAAGGGCTCCGGCTTCGCAAGCTGCTCGACCTCCAGCGCGGTCTGCCTTACAGAACAGTAACGGCAAGGGTTGTTGACAACAATCAAAATTCGCTATCCAAAACGATCCTGATTGACAAGGGAACCGCCGACGGTCTGAGTGCGGGATATCCCGTCCTGTCCGCACAGGGGGTAACGGGGCGGATCATGGAGACATCCTGGCACTCCTCGCGCGTCCTGCTTATGATCGACGGAACCAGCAATATTGATGCGATCATTCAGCGAAGCCGCACCCAGGGAATTCTTCAGGGAACAGGAAAATCCGGATACAAGCTGAAGTATATCCCCCCCACAGCAGATGTGCTTCCCGGCGATTTATTGCTCTCTTCCGGTATGGCAGGGGTCTTCCCCAAAGGGCTGATTATTGGGATCGTCTCTAAAATAGAACCGCAAAAAAATGAGCTGTTTCAGAAAATTGACGTGTCGCCCTCGGTAGATTTTTCCAGGCTGGAAGAGGTGCTGATTTTGCTTCCCGGGAAGGAACCCGGCCCATGATTGCCTTCCTGCTGCAGCCAATATTTATTTTCCTTCTGGCAATGCTGCAAATAACCTTCATGGAGTTTTTTTCCATAGGCCCGGTAAGCATTGATTTAGCCTTTGTCTTCGTCATCTATGCCGGTTTTTGGTTCAATCCCTTGCGGGGCGTTGTTCTTTCCTTCATGCTTGGGTTTTTTCTTGATTGCATAGTCAGTCCCATTTGGGGCCTTCATATGTTTTTATACGTCCTTTTCTTTTACATAGCAATGATTGCCGGCACCCAAATTGACAGGAAAAACAGCTTGCCGGCATCAGTTTTCACCGGCATCTGCCTTTTTCTCCAGGGCGCTCTTAAAGTCCTCTTCTCCTGGTTAATACTGGACGTTGATATTATCTACGCTCTCCCGCAAATATTCCTCCCCCAGGCGGTCGCAATGGGAGTCTTAAGCCCATTTATATATTATGTTTTTAATTATTTTGAGGGTTTTTTGAATGCTGAAGTTAGGCAACCGGCTCGACGTTTATGAGCCAGGACAGTTAAAACACAAATTCGGCGTATTGCTAATTATAGTGGCTGTCGTACTGACAATTCTCGCGCTCAGATTGTGGTATCTGCAGGTGATCAAGGGCGATGATTTTCGTCAGCGCTCAGAGAACAACAGCTTGCGCCTGAGGAAAATAAAACCTCTGCGGGGATTGATAATGGACAGAAATCGTAAGCTACTTACGGAAAACCGTCCTTCCTTTAATATTTTATTCATCCCTGACAAGGCCAGGGATATCAATAAATCAATCGATAAAATAAAATGGTTTTATTCGCTTAATTCCCTGGAACTTGCCGGTAATGTATCTATTCCGGATAAATTAAAACCGTTTGTGCCCGTAACTCTCGAACGAAACGCAACCATGGAAAAAGTGGCTGTAGTTGAGATTCACTCTTTTGAACTACCCGGCGTTGTGACGGAAATTACGCCGGTCAGACAGTATCTCTATGGGGAAGCGAACGCGCAGATAATAGGTTTTACCGGTGAAGTAAGCCGGCGGGAAATTGAACAAGATATCGCCGGACATCTGTCGCCAGGCGATAACATTGGAAAATTCGGGATTGAAAAATCGCTGGACGCGCATCTGCGGGGGGAAAGCGGCGCCGAACAGGTAGAGATAAATGCAACCGGCAAGATCGTCCGCTCCCTGGGGAGAATACCGCCCAAATCTGGTAACAATGTCGTCTTGAACATCGATCTGGAGCTTCAGAAAGCCGCATGGGAGGCCGTCGGAAACCGCAGAGGCGCGGTTGTAGCTCTGAACCCTAAAAACGGCGACGTTCTAACACTCATCAGCTCGCCATCCTTCGATCCCAACATCTTCACAGGGGAACTCTCCGCGGACGAATGGGAAAAACTCTCCTCAGATCCGCAGCATCCCATGGAAAACCGCGCTATCGCCGGCCAATACCCGCCCGGGTCAACCTATAAACCGATCATGGCTGCGGCCGCCCTCGAAACGGGAACGATCACCTCGGACAAAAGCATTTACTGCAATGGCGCCTTCGAATTCGGAGACCGAATATTCCACGACTGGAAAAAAGAGGGACATGGGGAAATAAGCCTGCACAGGGCCATCGTAGAATCCTGCGATGTCTATTTCTACAACCTCGGGAAGATGCTCAATGTGGACACCATCGCCGAATACGCAAGGGGATTCGGCCTGGGCGCTCCCACGGGAATCGACCTGCCTCGTGAAAAGAGCGGCCTTGTCCCGACCAGGCAATGGAAAAAAGACCGCCTTAACTCCCCCTGGCACGCCGGGGAAACAATATCGCTGGCGATCGGTCAGGGATTCAACCTCGTCACCCCTCTTCAACTGGTAAGTGCCTACGCTGCCTTGGCGAATGGGGGAACGCTTTACCGTCCCCGCATTGTCAAACAGATTGAATCGCCCGATGGCCGGATATTGCAGTCCTTCCCCCCAGAAATAAAGGGTTTGCTTCCTGTCAGTACCCCCAATATCACGACCATCAACAAAGGCCTGTGGGGAGTGGTAAATGAAAGAGGGGGAACCGGCTATCTGCTGAAAAGGGCGCAACAGGATGTCTGCGGGAAAACAGGCACTGCCCAGGTAATCGGTCTTCCGCAGAATGCCAAAGAGAAAAAAATGACCGCCGAGACGAACGATCATGCGCTGTTCGTCTGTTTTGCCCCCTGCGAAAATCCGGAAATTGTCATAGCCGTTATTCTGGAAAACGCCGGGCATGGCGGAGCGACAGCAGCCCCGGTGGCAAAAAAAATGCTGGACGTTTACTTCTCACAAAAAAACAAACTTCCTGAGCGCAGACCTTCACAAGGCGCTCCGGCATCAAACAAGGCGCAAAAACAATGATGAAACTGGACCGCGGTCTTCTGCTCAATTTCGACTGGGCACTCTTTATCCTGGTTATGGGAATCACTCTCATCGGCCTGTTGAATATCTACAGCGCCTGTCTCAGCATCTCCGCCCCCGGCCAGACCCCTTATTACATAAAACAGATTCAATGGATAATCATCGGGTTCGCCGGGATGACCATCGCCTTTTTTATCGACTATCGCTTCCTGGTGCGCCACGCCTACATAATCCATGGCATCGCGATCCTTCTGCTTTTCGTTGTATTGATAGCGGGCAATGCCTCTCGCGGTTCCCAGCGCTGGATAGCCCTTGGCTCCTTCTCTTTTCAGCCTTCGGAGCTTGTAAAACTTACTATTATTCTTGCTCTTTCCAAGTATTTCGACGCCCACCAACTGAGCCGCGGATATCGCCTTAAAGAACTGCTGATCCCTTTCTTAATAACTATAGTCCCCTTCCTGTTGATCTTGAAACAGCCGGATTTAGGAACCGCGCTGATTTTGCTTATCATCTTTTTGGCAATCGTATTATTTGTCGGCATGGACTATAAGTCAATCCTGATGACCGCTGCCGGGGGATTGATTATGATTCCAGTTGGTTGGCATTTTCTCAAGGGTTACCAGAGGGAACGGATATTCACCTTCTTCAGTCCGGAAAATGATCCCTTAGGCGCCGGCTACCATATTATCCAGTCCATGATTGCGGTAGGATCCGGTGGATTTTGGGGGAAGGGATTTCTCAAGGGGACCCAAACGCAGCTCCGATTTCTGCCGGAACAGCAAACCGATTTTGTTTTCTCCGTTTTTGCCGAGGAATGGGGATTCATCGGCGGTATCGTGTTGCTTTTGCTTTTTCTCTCTTTGATTATTTGGGGGTTGAATATAATGTTGCACTCCAAGGACTATTCGGGAGCCTTGCTCTCTTTCGGGATCACCACGCTCATTCTTTGGGAGGTGTTCATCAATATCGGAATGGTCCTCGGAATCCTTCCCGTGGTTGGAATTCCGCTTCCCTTTCTCAGCTACGGAGGATCATCATTGCTCGTGCTGATGACTGCGTCCGGCATCCTGATGAGCATCAGCGTAAGAAGATTTCTTCTGCAGAAATAAAACATGGATTAGCGGCATAAAACCAGCTTAGAATTGCCTAACATTATTTAACATAGCAGTTGGGCGCGCAAGGCAGCGCCGATCTCGGGGAGTTCGGCGAACGGATCTGCCGGGTTGCGCTGCTCCACAATGCAGTCCATGCGCAAGCGCACATTTTCCATAGCCTTGGGGTGGCTGAAGATGTAGAACCTATCGGCGCTGATGGCATCGAACACCATCTGCGCCACTTGTGCGGCAGTGACCTTACCGGAGCTTACCGCCTTTTCGCTCATGGCCTGACCGATCAGTTGGCTGTGCGTCAGGGGCTCGCCGGTGAGTGCGGCTGGCCGGTTGCGCTGGCTCTGGGTGATGTTGGTGGGGACGAAGTACGGGCACAGCACACTGGCGCTGACCTGATCGCTCACCAGCTTCAGGTCCTGGTAGAGGGTTTCGGACAGGCTCACCACTGCATGTTTGCTCACGTTGTAAACTCCCATGATTGGAGGGGTGAGCAACCCGGCCATGCTGGCGGTATTGACGATATGACCCCGGTAAGTCGGGTCTGCTTTGGCCGCCGCGAGCATCAGCGGAGTGAACAGTCGTACTCCATGGATCACGCCCCAGAGGTTGACGCCCAGTACCCATTCCCAGTCTTTTACCGAGTTTTCCCACACCAGGCCACCCGAGCCGACGCCCGCATTGTTGAATACGAAGTGCGGGGCGCCAAAGCGCTGCATCACCTCCTGCGCCAGGCTCTCCATCTGCTCGGCGCTCGACACGTCGATCCGGCGTGCGAGCACGGGCGCTCCGGCCGCCCGCATCTCGTCAGCGGCTTTGTCCAGAGCGTCCTGCTGCACATCCACCAACACCAGGTTCATGCCCAGCCTGGCGCCAATACGAGCGCACTCGAGCCCGAATCCCGAGCCGGCGCCTGTGAGTACGGCGGTTTTGTCTTGGAAGTCTTGAATCATCTATTTTCTCCTTAAGGGGGCTTTTCCATATCGGAAAACAGGGAGGTAATTGCAAAACTCCGTGTCATGCCCGAATGCTTTTGTCGGGCATCCATGATTTCAAATAGTTAAAAACTGGATTATGAACATTAAACTTCGTTTTCCCGCCCAGAAGCGTCGCGGGAATGACAGCGTTGGGAGTTTTGCAATTGGCTCAAAGGATTAAATTTCATATTTATCTTTTATAAGCAAGAACAAACTGCTACGGACGACACGCCGCATCGCTAAGACAATGAGCATCTGGCTCAGGAGGATCAGCTTTGTCTGGAGATTCTACTCACGAACCATAGCATCTGCCTCTTTTATCGCCACTCATAAAATGGAGTCCCCAAATAATGCGACCCACCTTTCTCGCCCGTCTCTAAGATTATCAAAGACAAACGCTTAAGGTCAAGATGATTCCAGCTCCTCGCCAATCGTCAAGAATAAATACGGGAAGTGTCTCTATATTTAATATTGACATAAGGCACACATTGTTATAATCAATACACATGAATATCTTGAGATGGGACAATGAAAAGAATGAATTGTTGAAGAAAAATAGGGGCGTTTGCTTTGAACAAGTTGCACTGTTAATGGAAAGAGGAGAAGTTATCGACACCATTGAACATCCAAATCAAGAAAGGTATCCAGGACAGAAAATTGCTGTGGTTATGATTGATGCATACGCATATCTTGTCCCTTATGTTGAACACAATGAACAGATATTTCTCAAAACAATTATACCCAGCAGAAAAGCTACAAATAAGTATGCGAGGGGAAAGAAATGAAAAAGATAATTCTGGATGATGAGGAAAAAGATATCCTTGAATCATACGAACGTGGGGAATGGGTGCCGGTTAAGAATGCCGGGGAGGAAATCAAGAAGCTCCAGCAGTATGCAAAAAATACACTGCAAAAAGACAAGCGGATAAACATTCGCATGTCTTCAAAAGACCTGGAGCAAGTACAGGTTATCGCGGTGCAGGAGGGCATCCCTTACCAGACTTTGGTATCCAGTATCATTCATAAGTATGTTTCCGGATATCTTATCGAAAGAAAAAATGCTTAATTCAGCGAGGCAATTACAAAACCATTTGTCATTCCCGTCAGAATCTTTGCGGAAATGACAAGAATGGGGAGTTTTGCAATTACCTCCAGCGTCATGTCAATTTTCCGAAAAAATCGACTTCTGCACCCGGACTCCGTAATCCTTCATGATTTTGGCATCTTGGCGAGCCGCTTCGGATTGGCGATGTCGTACGCCACGATCATGTCCATAAAATTCCTCGTCCTCATTTGTTTTTTCCTGATAGAAATCATCCTGTTTCAGAATTTTCAGATTGAAGAGCGACAAGGTCAGCGTATCGGCGATGATCGTCCGAAACTCCTCCATCAGATCAAGGACAAGCGAATAGCGTGGGAAGTGTCCCTATATTTTATGAAAAATCATTGACATTGCGAACTCCTTAGTTTATCAAATTCTTAAATTGATAAATGAAGGAGGGGCGTTATGGCACTGGTAAAGATCAGACAAAATTATCAGATAACAATACCTGCGGGAGTTCGTATAACGATGAAAGTAGGCGACTATCTGGATGTTGAGAAAAAAGATGGTGATTTGGTGTTGAAGCCGGTCAAGATGGTGCACCCTGACCAGGCGTACTTCCACACCAAGGAGTGGCAGGAGGGCGAGGCACAGGCGGATAGTGATATTGCTGCGGGAAAAACCGTGGGGCCCTTTGATAATATATGCGATGCTCTTGTTGCCCTGAAGAAGAGCAATATATGAAACTTGAATTTACGGAGGCATTCATAAAGGATTACCGGAAGTTGCCCTCCAATATTCAGAAGATAACAGACAAGAACCTGGCATTGCTGATTGCTAATTCTAAGCATCCGTCATTGCATATCAAAAAGATGAACGACCCCCGAAACATTTGGGAGGGCAGGGTAACCGATTCTTACCGGTTCACCTTTCAGGTAAAGGGCGAAACTTGCTTTCTTCGGAGGATAGGCACCCATGACATGCTGAGAAACCCATGACCCGTAAAGCGAAAGAATAAAAAACCTTTATTCACACCTTCGACTGCCTTACTCAATCCTCAATCAGAGGCTCGATACCTTTTTAAAACCGGGAATGCTGACCGAGTACGAAATAAAATTGTTGAGGGAGAGCAAGAAGGAGACCGGCGAGGTAGTGCGGAAGAGGTTTAAGGAAAATAACAACCGCTAAGGAGGATCATCCGGATGTTGCCATCCCGCCGACCATTGCGGCGCTACGGGAGGCCGTTCTGACGGGGACATGGAGATCGGTCGGATCATGAAGAAAAAGATATCATTGAATCATACGAAAATGGGGAATGGGCGCCGATTAAGAATGCCGGGGAGCGGATCAATAAATGTAAAACTCCTCGTCGGGGTCTATGAAGATTCCCTGGCCGATGATTTCGACGGTTCCCGAGCACTTATCGCAGAGGGGAAAATATTTGACGCCGTCTTCCTCCGGCACGATCACCGCTTCCACGCGGCGGCGCATCTGCTCGAACCCTCCTCCTTTCGCCGTCACCTCAAAAATCGACTTCTGCACCCGGACTCCGTAATCCTTCATGATTTTGGCAATCTTGGCGAGCCGCTTCGGGTTGGCAATGTCGTACGCCACGATCATGTCCATAAACATCCCCCTCTTCATTAGTTTTTTCCTGATAGAAATCATCCTGTTTGAGAAACACAGCCCGCGCCCCGTCGCAACATTTTCTTTGAGTTTTGAGAGACGCGGCTAACTTATCGCCGATGACTCCGACCGGGAACACTTTCTCCCTTTTTTTCTTGACAGCGTAAAGATAATAGGGTAGAGCCCGCACATAAAATTTATCTGCAAGATAAGCCAATGCATTTACGTATCTAAATACTGGAAACTTTTTGCAGTATATAAAACATGAGGTGACATGTAGTGGTCAGTATCGACTATTCACTGGGAATCCAGATATTAAATTTTCTTATCCTTATTTTTATTCTGAATATTCTGCTTTACAAGCCTCTGCTGGGCGTCCTCGACAAAAGAAAAAAACAAACTGCGGATTCTGAGGCCGAGGTCAGCAACCTTCAGGGAAGCATCGATCTGAAGATGGCTGCCTACGAAGAGAAGCTTCGGCTCGCCAAGGCAGAGGCCCTGGCAATGAAAAAGACCCTGATAAAACAGGGCGATGAAGAGGCAAAAACACTAATAGATGCAACAAGATCGGAAATCCCGGGGATGCAGGAGGCTTTCCGTTTAAAAACGGCTGGCGAAATTGCCTCCGCGAAGAATATCCTGGCTGATAATTCCCGCAAGCTGTCCGTTGAGATCGCGGAAAAAATAATGGGAAGGGGACTCTGATGGGAACAGGACGTGCGATAGAGCCAAACAAAAATATCCAGGGCAAAAAACCCCTTGCTTTCACAGCCATCTCTTCTTTATTCCTCTGCATGTTTCTTGTCTCTGCGGCCTGCGCCTCCGGAGGCGGGAGTGAAGACACGCACGCAAAACTGATGAATTTCGCGTGGAAGGCCCTCGATTTTATTGTCCTTGCCGGAATTATCTACTGGCTGGTGGGTAAGAAGGCAAAGGACTTTTTCGCAGGACGCAGGGAAAAAATCGGAAAAGGGCTGGCGGATGCCGCATCCCAACTTGAAGAGGCACAAAGAAAATTCAAGGAATACGAAGCAAAGCTCGATAAGGCAACCGTTGAAATAGATGAATTAACCACGATGATTCGGGAACAGGGACAGGCCGAAAAACAGCGGATCATCAAGGAAGCCCATGAAATAGCGGAAAAAATTAAGGAAGATGCCCGCTTGCGCATGGAGCAGGAATTCAAAAAGGCACGGCATCAGCTCCGCCTCGAAGCGGTGCGCTATTCAACGCAGATGGCGGAATCCCTTCTTCGCGAAAATATCCGGGTTGAAGATCACGAAGCAATGGTAAGAAATTATATAAAAAATACCGTAAAAGCCAATTGATAAACGTTTGTTATCATTCATTATCAAGGGAGCAACAAGAAATTGATCAATAGAAATATTGCCAGGCGCTATGCGAAAGCTTTTTTTAAAGTGGCCGCAGAAGGGAAAATGTATCGGGAATGTTACGATGAACTCGTTGCCTTCGCCAATATTATCAAGGCAGATGATAATCTGTATGGATTTCTGACCAATCCGATATTCTCCCTGTCCGATAAAAAAGCGGTCATGGAAGCGCTGATAGAAAAAAGGAACATTTCCAATCTTTCAGCTAACTTCCTGAAACTGCTGGTTGATAAGCGTCGTATCGTCCTGCTTCCCGACATCATGGACTGCTATCGGGACATTATGGATAAAGAGTTGGGAATGGTCAGAGTCGCCGTTAAAACCGCCTTTCCCCTTTCGCCGGAACTCTCCGAAAAACTGAAGAAGGGACTGGAGGCGATGACCAAGGGCAAGGTCGAAATGACCGTTTTAGATGAGCCCGAGCTGCTGGGCGGCATAGTGGTTCGGATTGGCAACACCTATTATGACGGGAGCGTCCGAGCGCAATTGAACGACATCCAAAATCTCTTGGGGGAGGAGATATAGAGCATGGAAAGCATTAAGGCTGAAGAAATCAGCGAAATCATATCAAAACAGATAAAGGACTACGAAAAGAAGCTTGATGTCAGTGAAACGGGCACCGTGCTTTCGGTCGGCGATGGAATCGCCAGGGTTTATGGCGTGGAGAACGCCATGTCCATGGAGCTGCTTGAGTTCCCCGGGGGAATTCTCGGCATGGTTCTTAATCTGGAGACCGATAACGTCGGCGTGGCCGTTTTGGGTGAAATCTCCCATATCAAGGAGGGCGATATTGTCAAGCGCACCGGCAAGATCGCCCAGATTCCCGTCGGCGAAGCGCTTCTTGGTCGCGTAATCGATGCAACCGGCGCCCCCATTGACGGCAAAGGCCCCATTGAGACAACGGAATACAGCCGGATCGAGATGATCGCACCCGGGGTCATACAGCGCCAGCCGGTTAACGAGCCCATGTACACCGGCCTGAAGGCGATCGACGCGATGACGCCAATCGGGCGCGGCCAGAGAGAGCTGATCATCGGGGATCGCCAGATCGGGAAGACCGCAATCTGCATCGATGCGATCATCCGCCAGAAGGACACAGGGGTTAAGTGCATCTACGTGGCAATCGGCCAGAAAAAATCGACCGTCGCCCAGTTGGTGGAGACGCTGAAAAAAAACGACGCGATGTCCTATACCTGCGTCGTCGCCGCCTGCGCCAGCGACCCGGCCACCCTCCAGTATATTTCCGCTTATGCCGGCTGCAGCATCGGCGAGTACTTCCGCGACCGGGGGCAGGACGCCCTGATTATTTACGATGACTTGTCGAAACAGGCCGTCGCCTACCGCCAGATATCGCTTTTGCTGCGGCGTCCTCCTGGTCGTGAGGCCTTCCCTGGGGATATTTTCTACAACCACTCCCGGTTGCTCGAAAGGGCGTCCCGGTTGAGCAAGGAGCTCGGCGGCGGCTCCCTTACCGCCCTGCCGATCATTGAAACCCAGGCCGGCGACGTCTCCGCATACATCCCCACCAATGTTATTTCCATCACCGACGGTCAGGTCTATCTGGAGCCGTCACTGTTTTTTTCGGGCATCAGACCGGCGATCAATGTTGGGCTCTCCGTCTCCCGCGTCGGCGGCGCCGCTCAGGTAAAGGCGATGAAACAGGTCGCCGGCACTCTTAAACTCGATCTTGCCCAGTACCGGGAACTGGCGGCCTTCGCTCAATTCGGCTCTGATCTCGATAAATCGACACAGGCCCAGTTGGAACGCGGTATCCGTCTCGTGGAGATACTCAAGCAGCCGCAGACAGCGCCGATGTCCCTTTCCCAGGAGGTTGCGATTCTTTTTGCGGGAACCCGCGGTTTTCTTGACAAGCACCCGCTCGACAAGCTCAAAAGCTACGAGCAGCAGTTGCTTGCCTTCCTGGAAGGAAAATACAAAGAGATCATGCAGGAAATTGACGACAAGAAGGTTATCAGCCCTGAGCTGGAGAAAAAGTTGAAAGCGGCCTTGACCGAGTTCGCTTCCGTCTTCTCCGCTGATTGAACCGAGGGCGAGTATAGACAGACGATAGCTTACACAAAGAAGGAGCCGGATTTGAATGGCCGCACTTAAGGACATTAAACGGAAAATCAATGCCGTTCAAAAAACAAGACAGATAACTCGGGCAATGAACATGGTGGCTGCCTCCAAGTTCAAGGCGGCCCAGTTGCGAATGCTGAACTTCCGTCCCTATGCTGAATCGTTCATGGAAATGCTCGGTGATCTGGTAGGAAGGGTCAGCGTCGAATCCAACCGGCTTCTGGCGGTAAGGGAACCGAAGCGGATCAAGGCCATTTTAATGACCTCCGACCGGGGTCTCTGCGGCGGGTTCAACAACAATCTGACCAAGGCAACGGAACGGTTCGTGATTGAGAAACAGCGGTTGGGGCTTGATGTAGAGCTTATTCCGGTAGGCCGGAAGGGAAGAGATTTCTTCAAGAAAAAGTTTAAGATAAGCCATGCCCGTTCCGATGTTTTTGGCAAATTTGACATGAATCTGGCAATCAGCATCGCCAATGATATAATCCCGCCCTTTATTGCGGAAGAGTACGACGAGCTTTATCTGATCTACAATGAGTTCATCAATGTATCCATTCAGAAGCCGAGGGTTTTGAAGATTTTCCCCATCGCCCCTTTTGTAAAAAAGGCAGAAACTGATATTGCCAACGAGATTGATTACATCTACGAACCAGCAGCGAAAAATATCCTGGAAAATCTTCTCCCGATGTATGTGCATGTCCTGATTTATCGGGCGCTCGCCGAAACATCGGCAGGGGAAAACGGGGCGCGGATGGCGGCGATGGATAACGCGACAAGAAATTGCGAGGAGATGGTAAGCGGCCTTACGCTTAAATACAACAAGGCGAGACAGGCGGCGATAACCTCCGAGCTTATGGATATTGTGGGCGGAACAGAGGCTCTGGCAAAAGGCTGACAAGAAATATCGAAAGAACATCAATATACTTCTACATTTGAAGGAGAAGGTCATGAATATTGGAAAGATTGTACAGGTTATCGGACCGGTTGTGGATGTGGCGTTTGAAGAGGGACAGCTTCCCAGTATCATGAACGCCATCGCCATCACCAACCCCACGATCAACGACAGCGAGGATAACCTGATTGTCGAAGTTGCCCAGCACCTGGGCGACAACGTCGTACGCTGCATCGCCATGGACGTAACCGACGGGCTCGTCCGCGGCATGGCTGCCAAAGACAAAGGCGAGCCGATCAGCGTCCCGGTAGGCTCTGAATGCCTCGGCAGGATTCTGAATGTCGTAGGCCGCCCGGTGGACAGCCTCGGACCGGTAAACGCGAAAACATACATGCCCATCCACCGGGAAGCCCCCCTGCTTGTCGAGCAGGACACCTCGGTTCACCTGCTGGAAACCGGGATAAAGGTCATCGACCTCCTTGTTCCGTTTCCCCGCGGCGGGAAAATGGGACTCTTCGGAGGCGCCGGCGTCGGCAAAACCGTCGTCATGATGGAGATGATCCATAACATCGCAATGCATCACGGCGGAATATCAGTTTTCGGCGGGGTAGGAGAACGCACCCGTGAGGGAAATGATCTCTACCGCGAAATGATGGAGTCCGGGGTTATCAAGCAGGCCGCCCTGGTCTATGGGCAGATGACCGAGCCGCCCGGCGCCCGCGCCCGGGTAGCCCTGACAGCCGTAACGGAGGCGGAGTATTTCCGGGATATCGAAGGACAGGACGTCCTCCTTTTCATTGACAACATCTTCCGTTTCACGCAGGCCGGCTCCGAGGTCTCGGCGCTCCTGGGCCGCATGCCTTCCGCCGTCGGCTATCAGCCGACACTGGCTACCGACTTGGGAGAGCTGCAGGAGCGAATTACTTCGACAGACAAAGGCTCCATCACCGCCGTGGAATGCGTTTACGTCCCTGCGGACGATCTCACCGACCCGGCGCCGGCCACCACCTTCAGCCACCTCGACGGCAGCGTCGTGCTCTCGCGGCCGATAGCGGAGCTGGGCATCTACCCGGCGGTTGACCCGCTGGATTCCACGTCCCGAATCCTGGATCCCACCGTTCTGGGCGCGGAACACTACAATGTGGCGCGCCAGGTGCAGATCACCTTGCAGAAATACAAGGACCTGCAGGATATTATTGCTATTCTTGGGATGGACGAACTGTCGGAAGAAGACAAGCTGACCGTCAACCGGGCCAGAAAGGTGCAGCGGTTCCTCTCCCAGCCGTTCTTTGTCGCCGCCCAGTTTACCGGCACCGAAGGGAAATTTGTCTCCATCGCCGATACGGTTCGCGGCTTCAAGGAAATACTGGAAGGTAAATACGACGAACTGCCCGAACAGGCTTTCTACATGGTAGGCAGCATCGAAGAAGTTATGGAAAAGGCGAAAAGGCTTACAGCGGCGTAGCCGGAGGAATATATTCAAGATGCCAACTGAAATGACATTGGAAATTGTTACCCCAGAAGGAATTGCCTTTAACGGGGTGGTTGACGAGGTAACTGTTCCCGGCACGGAAGGCGAATTCGGAGTGCTCAAGGGACATGCCCCCATGCTTGGTTCGGTCGGCATCGGGACGCTCAGCATTCTGAGGGATCGCAAAAGGATATTTTACGCAGTCAATACCGGCTATGCCAAGGTCTCGCCCTCCAAGGTTACCTTGCTCCTCGAGACGGCGGAAAGATCCGATCTGATTGATCGGGAAAGGGCAGAAAAAGCCCTCCAGCGGGCGGAGCAGAAGCTCGGCCAGCTTTCCCGTGATGATGTTGAGTTCGAAAAGGCCCAGGCCGCACTCAGAAGGGCAATTGTGCGAATAAACACCTCCGGCAGAAGCTGAAGCCTTTCCCCGCCGCTTCAAAAAGCATCCTGCTGGTTGCGCACAAGCCGCCCGGCCCTGTTCCCTCCGCCCTACTCCTCGACAGAAATATCCAGTATCTCAAATTCGCGGGCGCCGCCCGGCGCCTTTACCGTCACCACGTCGCCAACGCATTTCCCGATAAGCGCCCTGCCGATAGGAGAGGTGACGGAGATTTTGTTCTTGTCAATATCGGATTCAAAAGGCCCCACCAGCCGACAAACCATTTTCTTGCCGTCTGCGGTATCTTCGACGGCTACGGTGGTGCCGAAAACTACATTCTCATACGTCTTGTTTTTAAGCTTGATCACATCGGACATAGCGAGATTATTTTCCAGTTCCTGCACCTTGCCGTGCAGAAAGGACTGCCTCTCCTTCGCCGCTGAATAATCGGCGTTTTCCGAAAGATCGCCATGGCCTCTGGCGATTTCAATATCCTTTGTATTCTGGGGGATCAAAACCGTCTTCAGATTTTTCAGTTCCCTTTTCAACGTTTCAAAACCACTTTGGGTAATCGGCATCCTGTCCATTATAAATCACTCTCCTGCTTAAATGTAACTACTCAAGTTGTTTAGACTGTAGTCTGTCAGGACTGCGCAAAGAACGAATCAATGACCCCAACACACCTAAACACCTACAGACTATCCACCTGAGTATTTGCGGTTGAACTTAATAGAGAACAGATAGTGTGTCAAGAGGGAAAACGCAGTTTAATGTCCATAAGGCAAAGATGCCATCCTCCTTGTAACAACCGCAAAACTATGTTAGGGATGCGCGCAGTTCATGGAAGCTTGGGGCGCTTCATGTAAAAGGAGATACAACAGCCAATGGTTGACAAATACAATCGTAATATAAACTACCTGCGCGTTTCCGTCACTGACAGGTGCAACCTCCGCTGCATTTATTGCATGCCCACCGAAGGGATTTCCTGCCTGCGTCACGAAGACATCCTTACCTACGAGGAGCTTCACCGAATCATTCGCGTTGCCTCGGATGTGGGCATCTGCAAAGTCCGGATAACAGGGGGCGAACCGCTTGTTCGCCGGGGGATAGTGGATTTTGTCAAATCCCTCGGGACAATCACCAAATTGAACGATATCAGCATGACAACAAACGGCATCCTGCTGAAAGAGTTTGCGGCTGAACTATTCCATGCGGGAATAGGCCGGATCAATATCAGTTTGGACTCCCTGAACGCGGAGAAATACCGGAAAATTACCAGGCAGGGAAACCTGCAGACCGTTCTCGACGGGATAGAAAAGGCCCGGCAGGTGGGATTTTCCCCCATTAAAATCAACATAGTAGCGATAAAGGGATTTAACGACGACGAAATACTGGACTTTGCCCGTCTCACGATTGACAATCCCTTGCAAATCCGCTTCATCGAACTGATGCCGCTCGGAGATGCAGGAATTGAAAGCGACGGACGCTTTCTGTCCAACGACCTGATCAAGGAGCGAATTGCAACCATCGGCAAGCTCGAGCAGGTAAAAAGACAGGGCGATGAAGCGGACGGGCCGGCAGATATGTATCGTCTTGCCGGAAGCAAGGGGCACATCGGTCTGATCAGCGCCATCAGTCACAATTTCTGCAGTTCCTGCAACCGGCTGAGACTGACCTCCGACGGACAGCTCAGAAGCTGCCTGCTTTCCGATAAAGAAACCGACCTGCGGGGGCCTTTAAGGTCGGGATGCTCCGATTCCGGGCTTAAAGATATAATCGAAGGGGCCATCGCCAAAAAACCTGATCGCCACAAAATTGCAAACGACGGGAACTATAGAAAAAAATGCGTGAAAGAGATGTCCACGATCGGCGGATAACGCCGGCCCGTCAGTATCTGGACGGGAGGATAAAAAGCCTTATTCTGGATTTGAGCGCCCCCCATGCCGGGGAACACCTCCTCGATATCGGCTGTGGCGACGGAGCAAACCTTCACCTCTTTCGCCAGAAAGGATGCCTGGCAACCGGAATAGATTCCTGCCCGTCCCACCTCGATGAGACCAGAAAAAGGCTGGAAAACCGCGCCGATCTCTACCTTGGCGATCCGGAAGAGCTGCCTTTTTCCGACAACGAGTTCGATATTGTGACGATGGTTACATCCCTCGAATACATGAAAAATCCCGCGTTGGCTATTGCCGAGGCCATTCGCGTCTGCCGGGGACGGGTTTTTATCGGCGCCATGAACCGTTATTCGCTGATCGGCATCCAGGGGCTTTTGTCCAACGTTTTTTCTGTTCCGCAAGAGCCTAAGTGTCGCTATTTCCATATCCCTTCCCTCTCCGGGATGATCAGGCAGCACCTGCCCGGCGTGCGCATAGCGTGGGGCAGCGTCATCTTCCTTCCCTGGGGATTCTATGACGCCGCAGCAACGCTGGAAGAACAGATCCCGGTTATGAAGAACCCTTTCGGCGCCTTTATCGGCCTCTGCTTTTCCGTAACCTTTTCACTTATAACGATTCAGGACGTCATCAGAAAACCGGCCGTTCTTGCCCAGGGGGGGGAACCGGCGCACGGCGTAGTCAGACAATCCGGGGGCAAGGGCCTGCCGACGATTTACGGGAACACAGAACATGGTTCATGAAGCGCTTTTGTACGAAAAAGAGGAGCAAAATTACATCAGATGCGGACTCTGCGCCCATCGCTGCCGGATCGCCCCCCATGACCGGGGAATCTGCGGCGTCAGGGAGAACAGGGAGGGAATCCTCTATAGCCTTGTCTATGGGAAAACAATTGCCGAAAACGTCGATCCTGTTGAAAAAAAACCCCTTTTTCACTTCCTGCCCGGCTCCCGCACCTTTTCGATCGCCACGGCAGGCTGCAACTTCCGCTGTTCCTTCTGCCAGAACTCCGAAATTTCCCAGATGCCGAGGGAAAAAGCTGAAATCGTCGGCAGAAGCAGAACCCCGGCGCAAATCGTCGCAATGGCAATACAGACAGAATCTAATAGTATTTCCTACACTTACACTGAACCGACGGTATTTTTTGAATTCGCTCTCGACACGGCAAAGATAGCCGCGGCGAGCGGCCTCAAAAATATCTTCGTCACGAACGGCTTTATGACATCCGAAATGCTGAAACTGCTGTCCCCTTGCCTGCATGCGGCAAACGTCGATTTGAAGTCTTTCCGGGACGATTTTTACCGCAAATATTGCGGCGGCCGGCTTCAGCCGGTACTCGACAGCCTGCGCACGCTGAAGGAACTCGGCGTATGGCTGGAGGTAACCACTTTGCTCATCCCGAATCTCAACGACGGCGATCAGGAGCTCCAGGACATCGCTGCCTTTGTCGCCTCGCTGGGCAGGGAAACCCCCTGGCATGTCAGCCGCTTTCATCCGCAATATCTGATGGCGGACACGCCGGCAACGCCTTCGGCAGAGATCCACCGCGCCGTTGAAACGGGGAAGTCTGCCGGTCTCAAGTACGTTTACAGCGGCAATCTCCCCGGAGACAGCGGGGAGAACACCCTCTGTTCCGGGTGCGGCAATCTGTTAATCGCGCGTTACGGATTTTCAATTGAAAGGAACGACCTGCAGGGAACTGCCTGCCCCGCTTGCGGCGCCCTGTTGGACGGAATATTTTAGACTCGCCCCATGAAACTGAAAAGACTGGAAATCATTGGTTTTAAATCATTCCGGGACAAGGTTGTCCTTGATTTCTCGCCCGGGATCAGCGGCATCGTCGGCCCCAACGGCTGCGGCAAAAGCAATATCGCCGATGCCATCCGCTGGGTCATGGGGGAGCAACGGGTCAAGACCCTGCGCGGCAAAAAGATGGATGACGTCATCTTTAACGGCTCAGAGGAAGCCTCGCCGGTCGGGATGGCGGAGGTCTCAATGATCCTCGCCGCTGACGAGAACAAGTTCCCCGGCAATTACGCCGACAGCAGCGAAGTGATGATCACCCGCCGCATTTTCCGGGAAGCGGAAAGCGAATACACCATCAACAAGGTCCCCTGCCGCCTCCTTGACGTCCGGGAATTTTTCATGGGCACAGGCATCGGCGCCAGAACCTACTCGCTTGTCGAACAGAACAGCGTCGCCTCGCTTGTCGAGGCCAAACCTGAAGAAAGACGGCAATTTATAGAAGAAGCTGCCGGCATCTCCAAATACAAGAGCCGCAAGGAATTCGCCCTCCGCAAGATGGAGGCCACCCAGGAAAACATCCTCCGCGTCAACGACATCCTGCGCGAGGTAAAGGCTCAATTAAACGGCTTGTCCCGCCAGGCTAAAAGGGCCGAACAGTATAAGGCCTTAAAACAATCCCTGAAAGACGCCGAGCTGAAGGTCGCCCTGCAGACCTGTTTTGAGCTCAATGAAGTGCGAATCGCCCGCGAAGAGGAGAGAATCGCCCTCCAGGACAAAATCACCGGACTGCGCACCCGGCTGCTCTCTCTGGAAACAGCACGGGAGGAGCTGAAGACGGACGTCATGGAACAGGAAGCCCTTATCTTCGCGCTTCAGGAAAAACTTTACGCCACCCGCAACGTCATCAGCAGCAAGGAACAGGCGATCGAGTATTCCCGCCGGAAAATAGCCGATCTTTCTTCAAAAAGGATAAAGGACATCGAGCAGATTACGGCTTTGAAACGAAAAGCGGAGGTGTCCGGAGACGAAATCGCCGCCCTCCGCAACGCCGCCCAGGAAGCGGAAAGAATCCTTGACAGTCTCCGAAAAGAAACCGCGGCGGCCACCGGCGCCCTCGAGGAGCTGCGGCGCATGGATCAGACCTGCCGCCAGGCGATCGAGACCAGAAAGGGACGATACGTTGATCTGGCTGCCGAGAAAGCCCGAATCAAGAATACGCTCATAGGCCTTGTCCGGATGGACGAAGACCTGAAAAAAAGGGAAGAGCGCGAAATCAGCGAGATCGAAACAAACAAAAAAAAATCCGAGGAACTTCAGCGGATGCGGGAAAGGATAACAGCCGGGCTTTCTGCCGACCAGGCAAAGCACGCCGAACTTTTGGAGCAGAAAGAGGAGTTAACCGCAACGATTGAGGACGCCCGTCGGGAGCTTGTCCAGGCGGACGCGAAGATAGCGGCACTGCGCGAAGGCTACAGCGGCAAATCCACCCGCCTCTCTTCGCTTAAAGAATTCGCCGAGAACTATGAAGGCTGCAACGAGGGGGTAAAGTCGCTTTTGGCCGGCGACCCCAAAAAGGACAACCCGGACTCCTTCCGGGGCTCGTTCATGGGGCTTGTTGCCGACGTGATCAACGTTCCCAAAGAGTATGAGACGGCGGTCGAGGCCCTCCTCGGGGAAAAGCTGCAATACATGGTGGTAAAGAATCAGGAAGAAGGCATTCAGGCTATCGAATATCTGAAGGGCGCGTCCCTGGGAAGAGGCAGCTTTGCCCCCCTGGAGATTCGCCCCGGCCGCCCCCGAGAAGCGCACGCAGACTACGTCCATCTCCAGGAAACCTTTCCGCTGATCGATCTGATTACAATCCGGGAGGATTGCCGGCCAATCATCAACGAGCTTTTGGGCGACACGCTCGTGATACCGAATTTGCAGGACGGCGTCAACATCTGGAGGCAAAACGGTTTTCGCGGAACATTTGTCACCGCGGAAGGGGATGTCATCAGCCCCGGCGGCATTCTTTCCGGCGGAAGCGCCAGCGGGAAGGAACGGAGTCTGCTCGGCAATCGCCGGGAAATATCGGAACTAAGCGACGAAGTCGCGCAACTCCAGACAAGCCTTCAGGAAAATCAGGAAAAAAGGGAGAAGATCACCGCACTGATCGCTCAGACGGATGAGGGGCTGCTGCGCCTCCGGTCGGAAACCCACCTGACCGAGCTCAGGATAAACGGCCTGGGCAAGGACCGGGAGCGCTACGACAGCGAGCTTGGCCATATCGAGGAACGCCTCCAGGCGCTTGTCTTCAATCGCGAAACCATCGCCGCGGATGCAGCCGAAACGAAGAAGAAAATTTCCCTTTATGAAGGGGAGATGACCGCCCTTGTCGAAAAAGAGACACAGCTCCGCGAGGCTATGGCCGCCGAACAGCAGCGCGCCGATTCCGTTCGCGATCAGCGTGAAGAATGCGAACGGTCAATGACCGAAAAAAAGGTGCGTCTTGCCACCCTTGAGGGAAAATATAACGCCGACAAACAGACCCTGTCCCGTCTGGAAAAATCCGTTGTCGATAATGACGGCGAGATTGCCGCCCGCCTGGCCGATGCCAACAGTTGCGAACAGGAAGAGCGGGAGCTTGCACAGCAGATTGAAACAGAAAAAGGGACCCTGCAGGGGCTCTATGGCGAAAACGAGACCATTGCCCTGAATCTTTCCCAAAAGCGTGATCTGCAGCAGGAAAAGGAGGCTCTGCTCCGGAGTCGGGAGACGGAAATCCACGAGACCAAAAAAGACCTTGACACGCAGCTCCGCGATGAAGCGGCCTTGGACATTGCCCTCCGGGAGACGCAGATGCAGTCGGAAAACCTGCGGCAAAACATGGAGGAAAAACACGGCGTCGATCTTGTGGCTCTGCTGCCCCAATTCCCGCCGCTGAATGATGAGGAAATAGCCGACGCGGCAACCGTCCTTGCCAGGGAAAGGCGGGCGATCGATAATTTCGGCGAGGTAAATCTGCTCGCGCTTTCCGAACACGAGGAATTAAAAACCCGCTTTGAGTTTTTGACGGCCCAGATCGCCGATCTCAACGCCTCCTTAGAGGCCCTGAAGCAAACAATATCCCGCATCAATACGATAACCAGGCAGCGCTTCTCCGAGACTTTTGACGGCATCAATGGCTGCTTCCAGGAGGTATTCTCCCGCCTTTTTCCCGGCGGCAGGGCGAAGCTGAAGATGACCGATGAAAACAACCTGCTGGAGACGGGGGTTGATATTGAAATCCGCATCCCGGGGAAATTTACGCAGAATGTAACGCTGCTTTCGGGGGGAGAAAAATCGCTGTCGGCAATTGCCCTGATTTTCTCCATCCTCATCTACCGCCCCGTGCCCTTTATTTTACTGGACGAAGCCGACGCGGCCCTGGACGACACCAACATCTCCCTCTTCAACCGCTTGGTGAAGGATACCGCCGCCCATTCGCAGATACTGATGATAACCCATAACAAAAAATCGATGGAGATTTCCGACAGCCTCTACGGCGTCACGATTAGAAAAAAAGGCGTATCCTCGCTGGTTTCTGTCTCCCTGACATGAAAAATTAATAAAGGACGGATGAATAGATGGAAGAAAAAAACGGGAAAAAGGGATTTTTCGACCGACTGAAGACAGGACTTGCCAAAACCCGCAAGCTGCTTATGACCGATGTTGACGATCTCATCCTCGGCAGCAAGCAGATCGATCAGGCGCTTTACGACGAGCTGGAGGAGCGGATGATTCTTGCCGACGTCGGGCCGGCCTTTACCGGCGAGCTGATTGAATCACTGAAAGAAAAGGTGAAACGCAAGGAACTCGCCTCCCCGGAGATCCTTCGCGGGGCGCCCCGGGAA